>JAUNBV010000186.1 GCA_030526885.1 Syntrophomonadaceae bacterium | reverse complement strand
CGGAGCGAAAGATGTTGGCCATCGCCAGCGAACGGGAACGGGTCACGCCCTGTACGGTGTAGGCCGCCATACAGGCCAGCGGCAGGGTAGAAAAATGCAAGTCCTCTTTCAGGGTGCCGACATGCGGCGCCACGCGGTTCCACCAAGGGCTCAGCCCTTTATTCAATATATGGTCCAGTTCATTCAGACATAGCTGCATTTCGCGGTTATAGATCCGCTTCATCAGCCACCCTCCCCCTTGTTACAAAACATTTTTGGTGTGGATTGTAATTTAAATAACCCGGTTCAGCGATGTTGATTACCATTATCTGTAGTATCGGCCTAAAACAGGTCAAAGGCGGCCCCCGGTTAATCCAGTCCGTTTATTATGTTGCCCATGCCACGGACAAATTCTTTTTGAATGTCTTCGCCCAGCAGTTCATAGAGATGAGAATTAAAGGCAATCCCGATTTCTTTTACTTCTTGCGCTATGGCGCATCCCTTCTCGGTTATAAATACACGTATAGCGCGACGGTCTTGCGCATCCAGGCGGCGTTCCACCAGGTCTTCTTTTTCCAGTTTATCGACCAATACGGTCATGGATGAGCTGTCTATCAGGGTCTTGCTGCCGATCTCTTTCAGGGTGGAACCGTCCTCCTCCAACAGGGTATAGAGGATAAAGGATTGGGGGATGCTCACATTGCATCCCTCCAGGCGCGATGATAAACTTCTCTCTATCTTCTTCATGGCCACCCTGAAACTAAACCCCAAATAATTGGAAAGCTCCATTGCTGTACATCTCCTTACTGCGCTCTTAGTCAACAACACCGCCAATATGGTATTGCCATTACTGTGGCTGGCAATACTGTCAATAATCTGTTATGATATTTCAAGCATATAAGGGCATCTGTCGTCTTTTTAATTCTAGTACATAATATATAGTTTTGTAAACCTTTAAAAAATAATTTTATTTTTAGAAACAAATTCCCCCGTCATACATTACAGCCCAAATCAAGAAAGGATGGAGATTATTATGACCACCGCACGCAAAAGGATACTTACCGGCGACCGCCCTACCGGCAAGCTGCATCTGGGGCACTACATGGGCAGTCTGGCCAACCGGGTCCGCCTGCAGGACGAATACGAGAGCTACATATTGATAGCCGACGTACAGGCTTTGAGCACCCATTACGAGAAGAATGAAAATATCCACCGGGATCTGCTGCAGATCGCCGAGGATTATCTAGCCGCCGGCATCGACCCCGAACGGGCCACCATCGTTATCCAGAGCCGCATCCCCGAGATCCATGAGCTGATGATGTATTATTCCATGTTCACCTCGGTCAATGTGCTGCGCCATAACCCCACCGTAAAAGCGGAAGCCGCGCAGTACGGGTTCAGTGACATGACTTACGGTTTCCTGGGCTATCCCGTTTCGCAGGCCGCCGATATCAGCATTTTCAAGGCCTCGCTGGTGCCGGTGGGTGAAGATCAGATCCCCCATATCGAACTGGCCCGCAAAATCGTGCGGCGCTTCAACGAACTCTATCAGCCGGTATTGGTGGTACCAGAGGTGCTGCTCAGCAACACCCCCCGCCTGATCGGCCTGGACGGCCACGCCAAGATGAGCAAGAGCTTGAACAACGCTATTTATTTGAGCGATACGCCGGACGAGATTTGGGAAAAGGTGCGCAATGCGGTCACCGACCCGGCCCGCATCCATAAAACCGATCCCGGCCATCCCGAGGTTTGTATGGTGTACGCTTACCATAAGGAATTCAATAAGGATGAGACCGACGCCGTGGCGGAGGATTGCATAAACGGGCGCATCGGTTGCGTGCAGTGCAAGAAGAACCTCACCCGCTGCCTGAACGAACTGTTGGATCCCATGCGTGAGCGCCGGGTTCAATACCTTAACCACCCCGAGCGCGTGACCGAGATTCTGGTCGAAGGCAGTAAAAAAGCCCACCGCGTGGCCTGCGACACCATGCTCGAGGTGCGCGACGCTATGGGCATAGATTATTTCGGTGAACACCAATAAATAAGTACATTAATATGGGCGGTGATTATATCAAGGCACCGCCCGGTGGCCTAAGCCGATGGCCACTTCGTCCAAATGCAGCAACCCGATGCCGAAAAATATGGCCACCGCCACATGGTCCTGATAGCGGGCCACGCCGATTTTGCCCCCCACGTTCAAGCCCAGGGCCTTGGGCATGATTTGGGTCAAGGCTTCGCGCGCCGCTCCGGCTACCGCGCCTTCGTCGGGATGGGTGTCCTTGATAACGCCTTCGCGCTTGGCCGCTACCACCGCCCGCTCCACAATCTTTCCGGCGGCGGTGATAAACTCCCCGCCATAATCCACCGCCACCGCGCGCACGCCTTCATCCGCTAAC
>JAUNBV010000185.1 GCA_030526885.1 Syntrophomonadaceae bacterium | reverse complement strand
TCGCTTTCCACCAATACCCGAGCCGCCTCCCAGAACAGGTCGTCCCACTCATCGGCCGCCACTTCGTAGCTGATGCTTTCCATCGCGTTCTCCATCTGCTGTGATTGCTGCTGCAACACTTCGGTCGAACTCTGGCTTTTTATGAATTCCACCGTGGCCTCGATGTCGGCGTCGGTAACAAAAGCGCCTTGCACCCTCTGCGGCTTCACCGCGCCCACCGGGAAGAACAGCATATCGCCACGCCCGATCAGCTTGTCCGCCCCGCCCATGTCCAATATGGTGCGCGAATCGGCCTGCGACGATACGGCAAAAGCGATGCGGGAAGGGATATTGGCCTTGATGATGCCGGTGACCACGTCCACCGAAGGACGCTGGGTAGCCACGATGAGATGCATGCCCGCCGCCCGCGCCATCTGCGCCAGACGGCAGATGCTGTCCTCAACTTCATGCGGCGCCACCATCATCAGATCGGCCAGCTCATCGATCATAATCACGATAAAGGGCATCCGCTCGGCGGCGATCTGATTATAGCGGTAAATGTCGCGCACTCCGGCATCGGCAAATATCTTATAGCGTTTTTCCATTTCGTTGGTCATCCAGCGCAGGATGACCGAGGCTTTTTTGGCATCGGTGACCACCGGGGTCATCAGATGGGGGATGCCGTTATACACCGTGAGTTCCACCATCTTGGGATCGATGAACACCAGCTTCAAGTCATCGGGTGAAGCGTTGTACAGTAGGCTCATGATCAGCGCGTTCATGCACACGCTCTTGCCGGAGCCGGTGGAACCGGCAATCAGCAGATGCGGCATATCGCTGAGCTTGGCCACCACCGCGTTGCCGGAAATATCCTCGCCCAGAACAACAGCCAGCGGGCTTTGCAGCCTTTTGAACCCCGGCGAGGTGAGCAGGCGCTTAAAGCCCACACTGGAAATGCTGCTGTTGGGCACCTCGATGCCGATAGCGGATTTGCCCGGTATGGGAGCTTCGATGCGGATGCCGGGCGCGGCCAGGCTCAACTGCAGATCGTCGGTCAGGCTGATGATGCGGCTGACCTTCACCCCCGGCGCGGGAGTCAGTTCATAGCGCGTCACCGCCGGGCCGCAGCTGACTTCATTCACCTTTACCCCCACCCCAAAAGAAGCGAAAGTATCCTCCAGTTTCTCGATGGAATCGCGGATATGCTTTTTATCTATGGTGCGGTCACCGGTGACGTCGCTCAGGATATCCGGCGAAGGAATGCGATAAACCGCCGGCGCGGCCTTGACCGGTATCTTTGTTTCTTCCGCCCCGGACTCCGCCTCCGGCCAAGCGGCGCCGTCGATATCCGGTTCCTCCATATCCTGATGTCCGGGCTGTGCTCCCCCGTCCGCCAGCGGCAAGGCCTCATCCCCGATTTCTTCCCTTATCGCCTCCGCCGCCGCCTCCTTGAGCCAATCGTCTTCCGGCAGGTTGAGGATGGTCAACGCCTCGTCATCCCTTAATTCCGTGGCCGGAGTGACCACAAACTGCGGCAGCAATATCTCCGTGCGCGGCAGGGGTTCCGGAATCTGCACCGGCTCATATTGTTTTGAGCCGTTTCCCTTGCCGGATTCCCCGTCATCATCCACATCCTTAGGCCGCCGGCTCGCCTTTTTCGGAGCCGGGGGGGGCTGGTCATATTCATCGTCCTCATCGATCCAAATCAGCCCGTCGATAAGCGACCATAGCTTTTTAACCCCTTGCCACAGCAGCTGAAACAGCTCCACCAGGCTGCGGTTCAATACCATAATCAGCGCCATTACCATCGCCAGCGCGATGATAATGCCCGTACCCACTTCCCCCAGCAAACGCGTGAACCCCAATGCCAGCGCGCCGCCCAGATAACCTCCGCCCAAGCCGTAGCCCGCCGCTTTCCACGGGCTGGTGTTGGCCGGGAGATCATAGCAGCTCTTGAACAACAGCCAGCTCATGACCAGCAGCAGCAGGCCGCTCATGCGCAGTGACCACATTTTTTTCGTTACGAATATATGTATGGACCAACAGGTGAGGAAAACCGGCAATAATGCCACCGCCTCGCCCATCAGGCGTTCCAGCCCCCTGAGCAGCATATTGCCCAGCCAGCCGATATACATCTCGCTGTTTTCCATGCCCCCGTATTTCCTTACGGCGAGGAACAGGAACACCGCCAGCGTCAAAAACAGCACCGCCCACAGCTCATTGCGCACGCCGCCATCCTTGGCCGCCGGCTTTTTCGCTGCCGGGCCGGAACGCGTCCCGCCGGACTTGCCCTTCCCCGTGGCAGTTTTGAGTGACCGCGCAGGGGTTTTGCCCTTGGCCGGGCTCTTGCGCTTGTCCGGCTTTTTCTCATCCTTCTTCGCCATTGCGCTCTCCTTAGG
>JAUNBV010000184.1 GCA_030526885.1 Syntrophomonadaceae bacterium | reverse complement strand
TACACCCCCGGCGGCGCGGTCCACGCCGGCAAAAAAGCCTTGACCGCTCCCGCCGGGCCCGGCAACGGGCTGATGCAGGAGCCTTTTGGCATGGCCGAGGCCATGCGCCTGCCGGTGGTGGCCATCATCCAACAGCGCGGCGGCCCATCCTCCGGTACGGTGGTGTACTCACAGCAGGAAGTAATGCTGACCACCTTTGGCGGCAATGGTGAAGGGTGGCGCATCGTTTATTCCACCGCATCCCATCAGGAAATTTTCGATTATACCCTCAAAGCCTTCAATACTGCATGGACTTATCGCTTTCCAGTGTTCGTGCTGGGCGACGGCTATCAAGCCAAGATGCGCGAGCCACTTAAGCTGTATAATCCCGAAGACCGGGGCATCGAAATAGTAAAACCCTATCCCCTAATCGGTTTGGGCGGCAAAATAGGCGAAGAGCGCGATCCGGTGCATCTGTGCAACATCTACAGCCTGGAGGAAGAACTGTATGATGTGGTGATGCGGGTCTCCGCCGAATACGAGGCCCTCCGGCCCGAAATCGAAGAAGGCATCGAGAGTCAGTGCGAGGATGCCGATTTAATAATCCTGTCCCATGGCATAGTATCCCGCGCCGCCGATGACGCAGTAGAGCTGTTGCGCGCTCAGGGACTGAAGGTGGGCAGTTTCCGACCCGTTACCTTAAGGCCGTTCCCGGCTAAGCAACTGCGTCAATGCATCCAAAACAGCAACGCCGGGACCATCCTGGTCGCCGAATCGGCCTATGGCCAGCTCTACCGCCTGACCCAACAGGAAATCTACGGTGAGACCATTAAGTTTGAATCCCTGTTCATGCCGGGCGTGGGCATCATTGATAACGATATCGTCCGCAAGGTCAAAAGCATTTTATAGAAAAGGCGAAAATGAGCCGGCCGCTTAAAATTTTGCCGCTCATCATCACGAAGGGAGACTCAAAATATGTTAGCACCAACTGAAACCCCGACTCCTTCCATACCGAAATCGTGGTATCTGCCCAGCAAACCGCATAAATTCTGCCCCGGCTGTGGCCATGGCATTATCCTGAAAGCTCTGGGCGAAGTCATCGATGAACTGGATATCCAGAACAAATTGGTTTTTGGCTGTGATATCGGTTGTTCGCTGTTGGCCTGGGATTTTTTCGCCTGTGACAGCACCCAGACCCACCACGGACGCACCAACCCGGTGATGGTCGGTATCAAACGCGCCCGACCGGAACTCGTTTGCGTCGGTTACATGGGCGACGGCGGCGGTTACTCCATCGGCTCCCAGCACCTGCTGAACGCCGCGGTGCGCAACGAAAAAATCACTGTTATCCTGGCCAACAATACCAACTACGGCATGACCGGCGGCCAGATGTCGCCCACCACCATGCCTGGTCAAAAAACCGAAACCACCCCCTTTGGGCGCGACCCTGCCATTACCGGCTACCCCACCAAGGGGCCGGAATTTGTCGCGGCGGTGTCCTCGCCCGACGCTTACGTAGCGCGCGCCACGGTTTCAAAATATAAGCAGCTAAAAAAATGTCTCCGCCTAGCCTTACTGAACCAAATCGAAGGCCGGGGCTTTTCCTTCGTTGAAGTATTGGCTACCTGCCCCACCAACTGGAAGACCAATGCGGCGCAGACCTGGAACTTCCTCGAAGATGAAATGGAGCAGACTTTCTCCGTCGGAGAATTGAAAAGCCTTGCCGGAAAGGGGGAAAAGTAAATGGCCTTACTGCGCATTGCCCTAGCCGGCGAAGGCGGCCAAGGCGTTCAGTCTGTGGCTGAAATTCTCGCCGAAGCCGCTTATCAGTCGGACCGTCAGGCCATCTATATCCCCAACTTTGGCCTGGAGCAGCGCGGCGGCGTTTCCATCGCCTTCCTGCAGTTCAGTGATCAACGCATTGGAGCGCCCCGCTTTAATAAAGCCGATATCATCATCGCGTTAAGCGACCGCGCCATCGGCCGCACCGCCATCTATAGCGACAGCAAGACCCTGTTCGTGTATGATGCCAGCATACAGGCGCCGCTGGAGGATTTTCCCCAAGAATACGATCAACTGCTCGCCCTGCCGGCGTTGGAAGTTGCCAATGAAACACTGCACCCCCGGGTTTTTAATATCGTCATCATGGGCGCGGTGATTGGCCTCACCCACGTGGTCAGCTTTGACGCCGCCAAAGACGCTTTGGTGTACAAGCTTAAAGCCAAATTTGATAAAGACCCCAATATGCGCGACCTGAACTTCAAGGCGCTGAAATTGGGAGAGGAACTGGCCGCGCAGGCATTAGCCAAAGGAGGAACCCCTCATGCTTGAACCGACGAGACAAAACGTAAATAACAAGGAGCTTATCTCCTTTGAGCTTGATAAGGCCTCCTTTCATATTTTCCCGGGCTATTGCAAG
>JAUNBV010000183.1 GCA_030526885.1 Syntrophomonadaceae bacterium | reverse complement strand
ATGCTCTCCCGGCTGGACGCCGATATCCCGGACGCTTTGGTGTACTGGCAGGTGTCGCGCGGCACCGCGCTGCGTTCGCACGTTTTTCCCGACCCGGCTGTGCCGCCCAATCTGCTAATCACCGTGCGGCAAAAGATCATGCCCGCCCCCGATGACCGGGTGAAGCTCATCACCACCCCCGATCTGCGCTTTGCGCTGTGCCATATCAAGACCATCAACCTGCTGCCCAACGTGCTGGCGCATCAGCAGGCGGAGGCCGCGGGCTGCGATGAAGCGGTACTGCACCGCGACGGCGTGGTGACCGAATGCTCCTCCAGCGCGCTGCTGCTCCTCAAGGACGGGGCGCTTAGGGTGCGCCCGTTGGATGATTATATCCTGCCCAGCACCACCCGCAAGCATATCATGGAAACCTGCCGGGAACTGGATATCCCGATAGTTGAAGCCGCGTTCACACTGGAAGAAATGATGGACGCCGATGAGATATTGCTCTCCTGCACCACCACTCTGTTCCGCGGGGTGGACGCCATTGACGGCATCCCGGTGGGGGGCAAGGACCCGGAGCTTTTCGAGCGCATTTACGGGGCCTACCGCCGGCGGCTGCTGACCGAGTGCCCGGCGAGTGATGAATGATGGTGGCCGAAGATACGTTTGCGCGGCTGGCTTAGACGCTTTTGCGCTCGCCGCGCCCCCCTCACGCTATGGACTTTTACCCCGTCCCCGGTGTATACTTTAGATTACGGCATGTACAAAGCTGCCGGGGCATGAGGAGGAGAAACGCCATCAATACCTTCAAACAATCTCTTTTGAATAAGGAAGCTTTTTCCGTGACCTGGGAACTGGTTCCCGGACGGGGCGCGCATGAGCAGCAGCAGGAAGAGCTTATCGCGGCGGCGCAGCAGGCGGCGAAAGATGATAAAGTCCACGCCATCGCCATTACCGACAACGCCGGCGGCAATCCCGCCCTGTCCGCGACTTACCTGGGACTGGAACTGTTGAAGCTGGGCGTGGAGCCTTTGGTGCACTTCGCCTGCAAGGACAAGAACCGCAATCAGATCGAAGCCGAGCTTTACGCCATGGATCGGGCCGGCATCAACAACCTCCTCGTCCTCACCGGCGATTATCCGGTCAAAGGTTTTCAGGGCCGGCCCCGGCCGGTGTTTGACCTGGACTCGGTGCAGGCTTTGGAGATGGTCAGCCGCATGAATCAGGGCTTTGCCATCCCCGGCCCCAAGGCCGCGACCCATAACCAGCCCGCCGACTTCTTCGCCGGAGCGGTGGTTTCCCCCTTCAAGGCCACCGAAGCCGAGCTTTTGACCCAGTATTACAAGCTGCGGAAAAAAATAGCGCACGGCGCCGCGTTTATCATTACCCAGGTGGGTTACGACGCGCGCAAATTTCATGAGGTCTTGCAAATGGTCCGCAGTATCGACCCCCATACCGCAGTAATCGGCAACATCTACATCTTGCCTTTTGGCGCCGCCAAAATGATGAACGCCAACCAGTTGCCCGGCTGCGTGGTGCCCGACCGCTTGCTGGACCAGCTCGACGAGGAAAGGGCCGCCGCCGACAAGGGCAAAAGCGCCCGCCTGCTCCGGGCGGCTAAAATGTACGCGCTTTTGAAAGGCATGGGCTTTGACGGCGTACACCTGGGCGGCCACAACGTTAAGTACGATGACATAACCTATATCATTGAACAGGGCGAGGCCTTGAGCGCCGACTGGCGCCAACTGGTGCCGGAATTCGATTTTCCCCAGCCCGGAAGCTTTTATTATTATGAAAAAGATGCGGCTACCGGCCTCAACACTGCGCAGCCGGCGGACCGCGCCGCGCTGCCCTCCGAGCTGCCTGTGGGGTTCAATTACCGCCTGATGCGGCTTTTGCATCATCTTTTCTTCACTCCCGGGCAAAAGCTTTACCCCTTTATGCAGCGCCGCTATGCCGCTAAAAAGGATCTCCGTAAATACCGGCTCGAACACCGGCTCAAGGTGATGGGCAACGATTGCCGGGACTGCGGCGACTGCGCGCTGATGGACCTGGCCTATCTGTGCCCCATGTCCCAATGCCCCAAAAACCAGCGCAACGGCCCCTGCGGCGGCAGTTACCACGGCTGGTGCGAGGTGTACCCCGACCAAAAATGCATCTGGGTAAAAGCCTACGCCCGGCTCAAAGCCTATAACGAAGAAAACCGGCTGCAGGACCTATACCTGCCGCCGGTCAATTGGGATTTAAACCAGACCTCCGCCTGGTACAATTACTACACCGGCCGGGATCACTCCGCCGGGAGCGACGGAGGAACCGTCCGGGAGCACTGAAAAAGCGCAAATGAAATACAAACCGCCCCGCCCCTAGACCGGCAAGCCGTAGCCGCAGAAAAAGAATGGAGGTGTCCGACCATCTAAAAA
>JAUNBV010000035.1 GCA_030526885.1 Syntrophomonadaceae bacterium | reverse complement strand
AATTCTACTTTTACTTACAGCTATGGAATAATCCGTATACACATAATTCCCTTTAATGTAACCATCCGCCTAACCCGGCGGAGGCGATATGCGCGCCCCTACGGGCTTTGCGGGCGCTGATGCGTTCAAAAATGAATCTTAATAAGCCGTCATTTTCCCCAAAATGTTGGTGTAAACATAAATCGATGTATTTTCGGACATTTAGCCCCCGAGACGGCTCGTTTAACCCAAAATGGGCTCTGCTTTAAGAATTCTGCGGTAGCTTTATATCGTGCCCGCCCCTTCAAAAATTGACAAGCTTTGCGCGGGACCCTATAATGCAAGTAATTGGATGATGTATTCTGGAATGGGGGTATAAAGCGTATGTCCAAGGTGAGAGAGTTTAGCGAGGAAAGCTTCCAACAGGAAGTGCTGGAGAATGATCTGCCGGTAATGGTGGATTTTTGGGCGCCGTGGTGCGGGCCCTGCAAGGCGCTGGGCCCGGTCGTGGACAAACTGGCTGCGGAGAATCAGGGCCGCCTGGAGGTGGGCAAGATTAATGTGGACGACAATCAGCAGTTAGCCAGCCGGTACGAAATCCGTGGAGTACCCACCCTGGCTTTTTTCCGCGACGGCAAAGAGATTGGCCGCGTGGTGGGGGCTTTGAGCCGCAGCCAATTGCAGAAGGTCATAGATGATGTGATAGGCTAAGTTTTACGGCGTTATACGGGGATCAGTCCGTATCCTGCTCCCCGGTGTCTTTGGCGGCGTATCTGGATCTGCCGCGCCCACCGCGTGAGGTGGGTTTCTTTTTGGGCAACTGGCGGTTTCGGATGAAGGTCTGGCTGGCATGAGGTGTATTGCCGATTTTGCGCGATTCGATGTCAAAAGCGTTCAGCGATTTCACCAGATTGGTAAGCTTGGAAAAACCGTAGTTACGGGTGTCAAAATCGGGGAAGCGCTTATTGAGCATGTTGCCCACGCCGCCCAGCGAGGCCCAGCCTTCTTCATCGGAAATATCGGTTACTATAGTCTGGATGGAAACGATCAGGTCGCGCAGGTCGTCGCCGCCTTTTACCGAGGTCTCGGTATCGGCTGCCGCGTCGCCGTCGCCGGCGGAGCCGGACAGCAGGGCTTCCAGATACTTAAACTTCTCGCAGGCCACCACGAAGGGGCGGGGAGTTTTTTTCTCGCCCATGCCCAGCACCAGCATCCCGGCTTCCCGCAGTCGCGCGGCCAAACGGGTGAAGTCGCTGTCGCTGGACACGATGCAAAAACCGTCCACGTTTTGCGAGTATAGGATGTCCATGGCGTCGATGATGAGCGCCGAATCGGTAGAGTTTTTCCCGGTGGTGTGGCTGTACTGCTGGATGGGGGAGATGGAATACTCCAGCGAAACCTCTTTCCAGGTGCTCATCTGGGGACGGGTCCAGTCCCCATAAATGCGCTTATAGGTGGGGATGCCGTGGTTGGCTATCTCATCCAGCACCGCCTTTATGTACTTGGGCGAAACGTTGTCCGCGTCGATCAGCACCGCGATCCTTTTATCATTATTGTCCATGGTATTACCTCCTGAATATTATCCGTTTACATCCTCTTGCGCGTCTGTAGCCTCCGGGCTGTCGAGGGAGAATCTCCCCATTTTACCGCGCCGAAAGTCTAACAGCAAAACCTTGGCGGTCTTTTCCACCTCCACCGCGCCGCCCTTGATCAGATGCCCCAGCCGCCGGCCGATGGCCTGAAGCAGTTCTTCGTCGCTTTCCGGCAGTTCCCGCAGCTGAAACCGCCGGAGGAAGACCCCGGGATGTTTGGTGCGCAGCAGATTGAGCAAATACAGCGCCACTTTGTATTCTTCATAAGAATTCTCGCCCACGATATCCAACAGCGCCAGCTTTAGCCCCTGTTCATCGGAATCCACTTTAGGCCACATCAGGCCGGGGGTATCCATTAGTTCGATGTCCTCGCGCAGCCTGACCCATTGCCGCCCCCGCGTGACGCCGGGCTTGGCCCCGGTTACGGCGATTTTTTGCCCCACCAGCCGGTTGAGAAAAGTTGATTTGCCCACATTGGGCACTCCCACCACCATAACCCGCATGGGGCGCACCCGCCGCCCGCGGCGCAGCAAATCCGCCTTAGTAGGCTCAAAGGCGGCGCGAAATACGTTTAGAACGTCGGCCATGCCCCGGCCATTGAGCGAATCCGCCGCCACCGCCAGCCGGCCCTCGGCTTTCCATTGCCGCAAAACGGCGTTCATGGCGGCTTCCTCCGCCAGGTCGGCTTTATTCAGCACATAAACCACGGGGCGTTTTTGCGCCAACTGCTCCAGATCGGGGTTCAGGCACGAAACCGGCGCGCGCGCGTCTACCAGCATCGCCACCGCGTCCACTAGTTTGATGTTTTCCTGTATTTCCCGCCGGGCCTTTACCATATGCCCCGGATACCAGTTTATAGTCATGTTTTCCTGTCCTTTTTCCTTATGCCCCATTGTAACCCGATTTTAAACCATGTGTCCAGCGCCGGGGCGGAAACATAAAACGGCGCGTCTTTACGCCGCGCATATAATGTTTAGCCCGAAGACTTGTCGCAGACAGCTTAAATCCTATTTTCCTTTTTTCGTTCATACATTGTAGGCAGCGGGGAAGGGGAGAAAAGAAGAATGCGCCTGGGACGTTTTGCCGCCACCGCCGTTGCTCTCGCGGTGGCTTTTTTTATGATTATCAGCCCCCAAAACAGCGTGGCGGCGGCGTTAGCCGGTTTGGAGCTGTGGGCTAAGGTGTTGGTGCCCGCTTTGCTGCCGTTTTTCATGGTGGCGGAAATATTGGTGGCATTGGGCTTTGCCGCCTTTTTGGGAAGGTGGCTGGAACCGCTCATACGCCCGGCCTTTAAGCTGCCGGGTTCGGCGTCGCTAGTGATAGTGATGGGTTTTTGCGCCGGTTTCCCTATGGGGGCGGTACTGAGCCGGAGATTGAATGAGGAGGGCTTGCTGTCACGGGCCGAGGCGGAGCGGGTGTGCGGATTCACCAATAATTCCAGCCCGCTGTTTATCATCGGCGCGGTGGGAGTGGGGATGTTTGGCAGCGCGGCGGTCGGCTATCTGCTGGCGGGCTGCCATTACCTGTCCAACTTGTGCGTGGGGCTCCTGCTGGGACGGCTGGCGCCGGCGGAGCAGGGCATGAGACGTTACCGGCGGCGGGAAATGAGGACAAAGGGCGCCAATAACGCTTCCGGGGAAAAAGCCGGGTTCAATCCGGGAGCGCTGATGGCGGACGCGGTAAAAAACAGCGTCAACAGCATCCTGGCGGTAGGAGGCTTTGTGCTGCTGTTCTCCGTGGTGACCGCCTGTTGCCGGCAGTGGGGGCTAATGGAGTGGCTGGCCGCGGCGTGGCAAGGGCTGCTGGCGCCTTGGGGGGCATCGCTGCCCCTGGCGGCGGGGATAACCACCGGCTTGTTTGAAATCAGCCTAGGAGCGCAGGCGGTGAGCGCCGCCGGAGACCCGCTGGGGTTGAAGCTGACGCTGTTAAGCGCAGTGTTCGCTTTGGGCGGCCTGTCCATTTTAGCGCAGGTGATAAGCGCGGCGGCGGCCATTCCGGTGCGCACTTCCTTTTATTTAAAGTGCCGCTTGCTGCAGGCGGTGCTGGCGACAGCTTTTTGTGCGGTTGCCCTACACTTTATCGGGCCCGACGCCCTGATTAAAACGGCGGCATTGCTGCCGCCGTCCTATAAGATGCTGTATACGTTTGATGTGTGGCGGGTGGTGGGCGCCAGCGCGCTGGCCGCGCTGACCGCGCTGTTGATAATGCTGTTCGCGGCTTGGCTGTGCGAAAATCGGCAGAAGCGGTAACCGGCGTGCAGTTCCCGCGATAAAACATGAGCCAGACCCGCCGTAGCGCGCAAGAATCAGCGGGCCATATCCGGGCGCGGTATCAGGCGCCCGCTATATTACTCCTGAAAACCCTTCCATCCGCGCTGATGCAGTTCCTGCTTCCCCTGGGCCAGCGATTCCAGGCCGCGGCGGAAAACCTTCTCCATATGGGAAAACAGGCGCTCGGTGTATTCGTCCGCATCCTGCATGAGCTGTTCGGCGGAGGCATTGCTTTCGGCCAGCAGGGCATCGACCGCCGCCTTGTTTTCCGCCATGATGGCCTCGGCCCGTTCCTGTGTGGCGCGCACTATCTCGCTGTCATCCACGATGCGGGCTACTTCTGAGCGGGAGTACTCTACATACTGATCGGCCTGAGCGCAGGCTTCGTTATAAATTCGCTCCCGCTCCGAAACCACCTTCCGGGCTTCCTCCAGCTCGTCCGGCAATACTGCGCGGAGGCGATCCATGCATTCCAGAAACCGTACGGTCTCCACCATGGTCTTGGTGCTCGCAAAAGGCATTTTTTTGCCCTCTCGCAGCATAGCTTCCATTTCGTCCAGAATCCTGTAGACCTCGTTCATGGTGCGCATACCTCCTGTATTTGATAGAAATGTAAAACAGATTCCCCATATTGTTCCCGGCGACAGCGGATAAGGTTGTTAAATTCCGCCGGTAATTCCATCCCGCGCGGGCTGCGGATGATCATCAAGCCCTCCCGGTCGAGCAACGCGGAGCAATCGTCCATGACCCGCATAAACGGCTCAAACAGCTCCGGCTGGGTGAAGGGCGGGTCGGCATAGATGATATCAAAACCATTCTCCTTAACCGCCAGCCGCGGCAGGCACTTCATCACGTCGGACCGCATGATATGGCCCCGGTCCGCGAAGCCGCATTGCTCCAGATTATTGCGCAGACAGCGCAGGGCCTGTTCGTTTATATCCACGAACACCGCCTTTGCCGCTCCCCGGCTCAATGCCTCGATACCGGCGCTGCCGCTGCCGGCGAAAAGATCCAGGAACCGGCAGTCGGCCAGCCGAGGATTCAAAATGCTGAACAACGATTCCTTGATGCGGTCGGTAAGCGGGCGGGTAGCCAGGCCGGAGGGTGCGATAAGCCTCCGGCCGCGGGCTGAACCGGCAATTACACGCAAAAGCTTTAGCTCCTTAAAAAACCTTTACCCTATTCTAAGGGATTTTGAAATTTTTTTCAAAATTATTTTTTGCCATGAGGTATATTATATAAAATCATCGGCAAAGCTATAGGTGCCGGAGCGATATCCGGCAACAAACCCTCCCCAACAAATTACAAAATTCTCCTCTCCCCAAAATGGCGGTTCAGGAATGGACCGCCATTTTACTGGGAAAAATAACGGGCGTAAAACCACAAAATATTAAAGGGAAGGAAGCCTACGGCATGGATAATAACCGCGAGCAAGGCCAACTGGAACAGCAGCGCCAAAAGCGTCTGGCAAAATTGAAATATGAAGCGGCGCAGGAATACGGCCTGCCGGCCGGACAAAGCCTGGAGCCGGAAACCGAGGATGATAGCGGGCGCGCCGGGCAGCAGTGGGGAACGGGCAATGCCGCCCCGGAATCCCCCTCTCCCTAGGACTGCGGGCCGGGGACTGAACCCCGGCCCGCAGCCGACTTTTGCTTATGATCTTTTATTAAGACAAAATGCCGTTTTTTCCATTAATAAACACGAGTCATCATCAGCCGTGGTTACAGAGTGGTGTTGCCGGCCTTGCTCTGCTCATAAGCCTGGATCATTTTCTTTACCATCTGGCCACCGATGCTACCGGCCTGAGCAGAGGTCAGGTTACCATTGTAACCGTCATTCAACTGCACGCCAACCTCGCGGGCAGCTTCAGCCTTAAACTGGTTCATAGCCGTCTTAGCCTGAGGAACGAGGATCTTGTTGCTCGCCATCTTCAAATTCACCTCCTTTGAATTATCTCGGAAGTATTTTGTCCCCGGCTAATTTTTATATGCTGGATTCTTTTTCAACATTTTAATAAATTTTTCGCGGGTAACGCCAAAAAGCCATAGCGGGATTAGCAGGAAATTTTGATAAAAAGAGAGCGTACCGGCCTCCGTTGTCCGTTTACGCTCTCCGTTCCCAATATGTCTTTTGCCCGCGATGATATGGATACTTCCGCGTTCAATGGCATGATGCAGCGCGGAATGGATATCGGCAGCTTTGCTACTGCACCGCCGCCTCCTCGCCGATGGCCCCCAACAAAGGCTAATCCTCAAAAAATTCTTTCGTTATCTCCAACGTGACCCGATTATCCGAGCGCAGGCGGCGCACCAGGCTGTCCAGCTTGATCAGTTCGTAATCGTAGAAATAGCGGCCGGTAAACAGCTTGCCCCGATAGAAGCGCTCGTCGCTTTCCAGCTTGGCCGTGGGCAGGGCCTTGGCGGCAGCCGTCATCTGTTTCAGCCATTGCCAGGCGATAGCGGTCAGGCTCATCGCCTCCAGGAACAGCACGCTGTCAGCCAGGAACACCTCCCGTTTAACGGTTTCTTTTTTCGCCAGCAGTTCCGCCGTCAGCTGCTTCATCAGGGACATGGCGTCCCGCAATGCCTCCGTCTGCTCCGCTAATTCGGGGTAAGCCGACGCCGCTTTCACCGACGTCTCCACCTCGGCCTGGAACAGATCAAAGGCTTTGCCGTTCTTCATGCTGACCTTGCGGCCCAGGATATCCTGGCCTTGAATGCCGGTGGTGCCCTCGTGGATGGGATTGACGCGGATATCGCGGTAGTACTGCTCCACCGGAAAATCCCCGCAGAAACCGTAGCCGCCCAGAATCTGTATGGCCGCGCTGGTGGCTAAAATCCCCGTTTCGGAGGGATAGGTCTTCAGGATGGGGATCAGGATTTGGGTCAAAAGCGCATATTTTTCCTTTTCTTCCGCTGCCGCTACATGCTCCAGGTCCTGATAGCGCGACAGTTCCAGGGCCAGCGACAGCGAGCCTTCCATAACCGAACGCTGGAACAGCAGCATGCGCTTGATATCCGCATGCTCAATCAGCTCCACCATCGGCAGTTGAGGGTCTTTCGCATCCAGGCGGCGGCCCTGTTTGCGCTGATTGGCGTATTCCAGCGCAGCGTAGTAAGCGCCGGAAATCTGACCGGCGGCCCCGATGCCTACGCCGATTCGCACCTCATTCATCATTTGGAACATCTGGGCCAAACCCATGCCCGGCTTGCCTACCAGCCAACCTCGGCAGTTCTTTTC
Organism: Syntrophomonadaceae bacterium; assembly: GCA_030526885.1. Lineage (GTDB taxonomy): Bacteria > Bacillota > Syntrophomonadia > Syntrophomonadales > Syntrophomonadaceae > JAUNBV01. The sequence continues at coordinate 6,911 of JAUNBV010000035.1, read as the reverse complement.
GTCGCCCATGCTGAGCTGACAGATGGGTATGCCGCGATAGCCCATCTTATGCTCGATCCCGGCGCAGACCACGTCGTTGTCCTCCAACTCGCCCTGTTCGTTCACCCTGAGTTGGGGCACCACGAACAGCGAAATACCGGCTATTCCGGGAGGGGCTCCCTTGATACGGGCCAGCGTCAGGTGTACCACGTTGCTCACAATATCGCAACTACCGGCGGATATGAATATCTTTTTGCCTTTTATCAGGTAGTAATCGCTGTCGGTGGGTTCCGCGCCGGTGGTGAGGTCGCCCAGCGAGCTTCCGACATCCGGCTCGGTCAGGGCCATGGTGCCCTGCCATTCCCCGCCGTACATCTTCGGCAGGTACATTTTTTTCTGCTCCGGCGAACCGAAGGCATAGATCAGGTTCGTGGCCCCGCCGGTGAGCAGGGGATAGACGCTCATGGAGTAATTAGCCGCGCTGAACAGGAAGAACGCTGCCTGCCGCACCGCCATCGGCAATTGCTGCCCGCCGTATTCATAGGGCTTTACGGACTGGAGCCATCCTCCTTCAGCCATCTCCTGCACATAAGTCTTTATCGCCGGATGCACATAGACCTTTCCGTTTTCCCAGCGCGGGGGTTCAACGTCCATTTCCTTAAAATAGGGGAACATCAGGTCGGTAGCCATTTTCATGGCCGTGTCCAGCACCATCTTAAAAGTCTCGGCGCTGTGGTCCGCATAATACGGATATTGATTCAAGGCCTCCACGTTCAATACTTCGTTCAGTAGAAAATCCAAATTCCTTCTGCTGGCAAATCTTTCCGCCATACAACATCTCCGCCTTTCTGTCCCGCTTTTTACTGCCGGTTCGGCGCCGAATGCCGAAAGCGCCCTCTATCAGTTATTATATCACGCTCTTGTCATAGCAAACAAGTTAAATATGGTTCGGGGATTGTGTCCATTTACTGTGGGTTTTGAAAAAAAGAGCGTCCTCCCAGCGGCAAGGTTTTAAATGCCCCTGATGCTGTTCATCACGGTCTGTCCGCTCAGGCTTGTCACGGGGCTTACTTTGCCGGCGCTCTTGCGGTAGGCGCTGTCGGGAAAATGGTTTTGAATTATTTGAGTTTGGGCGGGCAAGGCATTTCTTTTGACCGTTCTTCTCTGTCATGTAAATGAATATGATTGGCGCGACAAGAACCGGTGAATTAGAAAAGATTTTCGTGGGTAACAGCCGTTAGCCATACACCGCGCTGGTGGTGAAATCGCGCCCTGCCAGGCGCTTGCGTTCGTTGACATTGAGCAGGGCGTGGAGGTCGGTGGCTTTTATATCCAACTGCAGCATTGCCTGCGCCGTGGCGGTGGGCGCTTCGGCGCTAAAGGCCTTGACCGCGCTGCCGCGGGTGAGCAGGGGAAGCGCGGAGCTCGTTTTTATGCTTTTCATAAGCTCCCGACCCAGGGCGGAAAAGGCCAGTACATGCAAATACTGCGGCCCAGCGGCGTCAAAGGCGGTCATAGTTTCGGCTTTGACCCGCAGCAAGGTATAGAGCAGCAGGCGATTTATGCGGCTTAAGCTGTAGCGCCGGGATTTGATTGCCTGGCGCAACTCTTCATAGGAGCCGCTTTGGTCGGCGGCCTTTTTCATCCGGTATTCCAGCCCTTCGTCCATTTCGTATATTTCTTTCAGTTCGTCTAAAGCCGCGCTGCGCACCCGCTCCAGCAGCAGCAGCGACAGCCCCTGGGTGTGCAGCGGCGCGCAGCCGGCGGCAATCTCGCTTTGCAGGATATCATAGGCGTAAGGCGGCATGGCGGTTCGAAGTTTAGCGGCCAAGGGCTTATTTCCCGGTTCCGTAAGCCATAGCCGGATATCGGTGGCATCGGCAAAAACACCGGGCCCGGCCATGTGGCAATTACCTTCCTGCCGGGGCAAGACCATTGCTTCCAGCGGTGAGCCCAGCACTTTCAGCGCGCGCAGATATTCCAGGGCGAGTATATTGTTGGGGCGTGCCAGCCTTGCCCCTAAAGCGGGCGTGTCATCGATAAGCTCCTCAAGCGCTGAGGCGCGGGCGGCGGCAAAGCTTTGCCCCTGTGACAGTTTTTCTTTTAACACCGCTTTGAACCGCGGGCTTTCCTCGGCCAGCAGGGCGGCAACGGGCTGCATCCACCGGAGGTCAGGGTCTTCGGCGCCAAACAATAAATGGGTGCACAGGCCGCAACTCCCCAACAGCGAAACCGCACCGCGGGCAAAGTACCACGCGCTGCGCACCGCCAAGCAAAAGGGCAGCTCGATGACCAGGTCGCACCCGGCCTGGACCGCCATTTGCGCCCGTGTCCATTTGGAGCACACTGCGGCCTCGCCGCGCTGCAAAAAGCTGCCGCTCATAACGCATATTACGGCGTCGATACCGTGCTGCTCACGAGCCTGCTTTAACAGCCAATAATGCCCGTTATGCAGGGGATTAAATTCTGCCGTAAGCCCGGCAATTTTCATTTAAAAGCCCTCTATATCATTGATAACGGATATTTACATTAGGACATTACAGCATAAAAGGCTGCATCAAAACAATTTTTACCTCATCGATGAGCAAAGACCAATCACCCTTTGGCGGATTAATGGCCTGAGTCACGGCGTTACGATTCGTTGCTCCGTGGCTTCGCTTCTCATTAATGGCGGCAAAATAAGTAGTTTTGAGACAGCCCCGTTAAGTTAAAAGAGAAATTACTGCGTTAGTTTGGCGATGGCCTCGGCGGCGCTCATTCCCTGGTCCTTGAGGGCGGCGAATAACGCTTCCAACTCTTCTTTATCCTTGGCGGCGACCAATTCCTTTCTCTTCGCTTTCAGAGCGGAGAGTTCCTTTTTATAATCCTTGATTTGGGCATCAACCAAATCGATTTGTTGTTCAATCGTCAGGTTTATTTTCGGTTTTCTTCCTCTTGCCATTGTTTTAATCTCCTTTACGGTAAATTTTATCGCGCTGTACGCAGCATAAGCATGTTTAATTATAAGTTATAAAAAAATAAATGCAAATCTTTTTCAAAACTATAAAAAGTTTTTAAAAATTGCTGTCGGGCGGGCAGGGTGGTCCGTGCAAGAAAAATTCGAAAGCGTAACAATTTTTAGTTTCACAAGAGGATTCTGTGATCCAATCTAGAATTATAACCCATATCACACAATCAACTAAGGAGGTAGTGTAATGAGTTTGTTGGCTGAAATCAGAGCAAAAGCTGCTGCCAAGAGCACCCGTATCGTTCTTCCCGAGGGCACTGAGGAGAGAACGCTGTTGTCGATCAAAGGGATAGTTGACAACAAGATTTGTATCCCCATACTGTTAGGCGATGAGGGCGAGATCAAGAGCCTGGCCGGGAAATATGGCGCTGACCTCACTGGCGCTGAGATTCTGGACCCGAAGAAAGCCGCCTATTTCGATGACTTTGTACAGGCATTTTATGAGATGCGCAAGGACAAGGGCGTAGATTTGGATAAGGCGAAAAAATCCATGTTGGATCCGCTGTTCTTCGCTTCCATGATGGTAAAGATGGACAAAGCCGACGGCGAAGTGGCCGGCGCCGAAAACACCACCGGCAACGTGCTGCGCCCCGCGCTGCAGATTTTAAAGACCGCCCCCGGCATCTCCGCGGTATCCGGCTCCTTCATCATGATCGTGCCCGATTGCGAATATGGCGACAAGGGTACTTTCGTATTTGCGGACTGCGCCGTGACTCCGGTAGCCACGGACAAGCAGCTGGCTGAGTTTGCCCAGACATCGGCGGAGACCGCGCGCGATCTGTGCGGCATCAAGGATCCCAAGGTAGCCATGCTGTCCTTCTCCACTCAGGGCAGCGCTTCCCACGAAGTAGTGGATAAAATGATCTCCGCGACCGCTATCGCCAAGGAACGCTTCCCCGATCTGAAGGTGGACGGCGAACTGCAGGCCGATGCGGCCATGGTGCCCAAGGTGGGCAAATCCAAGGCCCCCAATTCGCTTATCGCGGGTGAATGTAATGTCCTTATCTTCCCGGATCTCCAGGCCGGCAACATAGGCTATAAGCTGGTACAGCGCCTGGCCAAAGCCGAAGCCATCGGCCCCATCCTGCAGGGTATCGCCAAGCCGGTCAACGACCTGTCCCGCGGCTGCAGCGTGGAAGATATCGTAAACACCGTAGCTATGATTGCGGTAAAGGCTCAGTAAGAGTTTAACCAATAAAATTAACAGGAGGTAGGTTTTTAATGAAGGTATTGGTTGTAAACGCCGGCAGTTCATCCATCAAATATCAGGTGGTTGACATGACCGATGAGAGCGTGCTGTGTAAAGGTCTGGTGGATCGCGTGGGTATCCCCGGTTCCACTCTGGAGCACAAGCCGGCCGGTAAAGACGAAGTTGTGATTAAAAAGGATCTGCCCGACCACACCGCCGGAATGCAGTTGGTGCTGGAAACGCTGGTCAGCCCTGAGCATGGTGTGTTAAGCAGCATGGATGATATCGGCGCGGTAGGCCATCGCGTGGTACACGGCGGCGAAGCCTTTGCTTCCTCCGTAGTTATCGACGATGAAGTTAAAAAAGTTATCCGCGAATGCTTTGATATCGCACCGCTGCACAATCCTCCCAACCTGATGGGTATCGACGCCTGCACCGAGCTGATGCCCAATGTCAAGCATGTAGCCGTATTCGATACCGCTTTCCATCAGTCCATGACCCCCGAAAACTTCATGTATGCGGTACCCTATGACGCTTATGAAAAATTCCGGGTACGCCGCTATGGCTTCCACGGCACCTCTCATTTCTTTGTGGCTCATCGCGCTGCGGAAATGCTGGGCAAGCCCTATGAAGAATGCAAGATTATCACCCTGCACATCGGTAATGGCGGCAGCGTAGGCGCTATCAAGGATGGCCGCGTGATCGAGACCAGCATGGGCTTTACCCCCTTAGAAGGCCTGGTGATGGGTACCCGTTCCGGCGATATCGACCCCGCCGTGGTATTCTTCCTGATGGACAAGCTGGGCATGAACACCGCCGAAGCCAACAACTATTTCAATAAAAAGGCCGGCCTTCTTGGACTGTCCGGCGTTTCCAACGACCTGCGCGACGTAGAGGAAGCGGCCCGCGAAGGTAATGAAAAAGCCCAGATCGCGCTTAAGGTTTACCATAACCGGGTCAAGGGCTATATCGGCAAGTACATGGCGCTCCTGAACGGCTGCGATTGCATCGTGTTTACCGCCGGCGTCGGCGAAAACGGCATCGACGCCCGCGCCGCCATTTGCACCGATATGGACTTCTTGGGCATCAAGATGGACTTTGAAAAGAACAAAGTCCGCGGCAAGGAAGTGGACGTGTCCGCCGCCGATTCCAAGGTGCGTATCTTTATCATCCCCACCAACGAAGAACTGGTCATTGCCCGCGACACTTACGGGCTGGCCAAATAAGCTTTCGGCGCAAAAAAAATGTTTGCCTTCCGGGACGGCCGTCAGGCCGTCCCGGTTTTATTCCTTTTTCTCTTTTTATATAAATGTTGACAGCCCACGGGGGTAATACTATAATTAATCTGTAAAACTGAGGTGCTGTCATGAGGATCGATATCAGCGAAGTCAGGAAGCAGCGCAATAAGCCGTTTGGCTTCCATTTTTGTGAGCAGTTTACGGAGGAATTGCCGGATAACACGGCTTATGCCGGGCCGGTAAGCGTTGAGGTTACGCTTCGCTCGGACAGCTCCGGACTGACCGGCAGGCTTCGGATGAGCGTACCCATGCGCTACCGCTGTTCCCGCTGTTTATCCGAGTTTGAGCAGGAGCTTTCCCGTGATTGGGAAGTAAAGCTGTTGGAGCGCGAACCGGGGGATGAAGCCGAACAGGCCGAGGACTGGCTGCTTATCACCGACGATCATATCGATCTGCGGGATACTATACGGGAAGCCGTCATATTGGCCGTACCGTTCAGGCCGCTATGTTCGCCTGATTGTCGGGGAATATGCCCCGGGTGCGGAGCGGAGCTAAACCGGGAGCACTGCCATTGTCAGGGGGAAGATACCGATCCCCGCTGGGAGAAGCTAAAGCAATTGAAAGTTTAGGAAGGGGGTTATCCGCGTGGGTGTACCTAAGAGGAAAATGTCCAAGGCCCGTAAGCGCAGACGTCAGGCGGAGTGGAGAAAGATTGATGCTCCGACTCTGGTAAACTGTCCGCAGTGTCACGAACTGAAGGAGACGCATCGTGCCTGTCTGCATTGTGGCTATTACAAAGGGAAAAGCGTGATGAGCGTATAACTGCCTGAAATATTAAAGCCGAAAGTAAGGGATTAGCAGCGAAAAGTTAAGCGGCTGCATGAACTTACTTTTTGTTTTATTAACAAAGGTAAACAAAAGGGGGCACGGGAATGATCCTGGCGCTGGATGTTATGGGGGGAGATTACGCCCCCACGCAGCTTGTTTTGGGCGCTGTAGATTGGGTGGCGCGTTCCGATGACCGCATACTGCTGGTGGGGCAGCAGGAAGTAATTGCGCAGGAACTGAAAAAGAGCGGCTATCAGGGGGAGCGCATTGAAATCGTACATGCATCGCAGGTAGCGGAAATGAATGAATCGCCCACCACGGTGGTTCGCCGCAAAAAGGACGCTTCCATGATGGTGGCTACCCGGTTGGTGCAGGAGGGCAAAGCGGATGCGGTGCTGTCCTGTGGGAGTACGGGAGCCCAGATGGTGGCGGCGATATTTGTCCTGGGACGCATGGAGGGCATCGAGCGCCCGCCGGTTCTGGCCACTTTGCCCAACCATAAGGGGAAACACAGCGTGCTGATCGACGTGGGAGCCAATGTGGACTGCCGTCCGGAACAACTGTTGCAATTCGCGCTGCTGGGCCAGATCTATGCCGACAGCGTGCTCAATCAGCCGGACCCGGTGGTGATGCTGTTGAACAACGGCAGCGAGGAAGGCAAGGGCAATAA
>JAUNBV010000034.1 GCA_030526885.1 Syntrophomonadaceae bacterium | reverse complement strand
CAGAAGGGGCTATGACGTCAGGCTGCTCGAAACCGTAATCGGTTTGCTGGCGGAACGACAGCCCCTGCCGGAGAAACACCGTGATCACGAATTGAGCGGCAATTACAAGGGGTGCCGCGAGTGCCATATCACGCCGGACTGGTTGCTCCTCTATCAGGTGGATGGCAATGAACTGGTCTTATACTTGATGAGGACGGGCAGTCACAGCGATTGGTTCTGATTATGGGGAGACGGGGGCGAGGGGACGGGCCCGAAGCGCCCGTAGCTAGCTAAAAGGAGCGCCTGGCCATGCATAAAATATTGATCGTTGAAGACGATCAGACTATCGCCGCGGCCATTCAGCGGCATATCGAGACTTGGGGCTGGTCGGCCCGATGCGTCGGCGATTTCAGCGATGTTATCGGCGCGTTCCTGTCCTATGATCCGCAGCTGGTTTTGCTGGATATCGCCCTGCCCTTTTATAACGGCTATCACTGGTGCGCCGAGATCCGAAAACGCTCCCAGGTTCCCATCATCTTCATCTCCTCCGCTTCCGACAACATGAACCTCATCATGGCTGTAAATATGGGCGCTGATGATTTTATCAGCAAGCCCTTTGATCTGAGCGTGCTGACCGCCAAGGTGCAGGCTATGCTGCGGCGTGCTTACGAATTTACCGGGACCATCTCGCGGCTCGAACATCGGGGGGCTATCCTCAATATGGATGATGCTTCCCTCATGGTCGAGGGCCAAAGGATCGAACTCAGCAAAAACGATTACCGCATCCTGCAGTTGCTGATGGAATCCAAGGGTAAGATCGTCAGCCGCGACTCCATCATGACCCGGCTATGGGAGACCGACAGCTATATCGACGACAATACCCTGACCGTGAACATGGCCCGGCTGCGCAAAAAGCTGGAAGCCGCCGGATTGCGAGACTTCATTACTACTAAAAAAGGTATGGGATATGTGGTGGAATGAATAAGCCTCTTACCGGATGGGGGCGCATGATCGGGGCATATATGCATGTCCATCGCCGAAGCATGGCGCTGTTTATCGTATTCTCCGGCATCTTCGCCCTTATATTTTATCTCTATGCGCTGCCGATAGCGGCGGTGGGTTACGCCGTGCTGCTCTGCGCGGCGATCGCGCTCGTTGTGACCGCCTATGATTTCCTGCGCTTTCAGCGCCGGCATAACACGCTGCTGGAAATGCGGGATCGCATCAGCCTGGACTTAAAGCGACTGCCGCTCCCCTCCGGCTTGCTGGAAAGCGATTATCAGGAACTGATGCGCATCATGCACCGGGATATGATGCGCTTGGTGTCCCGGGCCGACCGGAAGAGCGGCGAAATGATCGATTATTATACGCTGTGGGCGCATCAGATCAAGACGCCCATCTTCGCCATGCGCCTGCTGCTGGAAAGCGAAGAGGCTGAAAACCGCGAGGAATTGAGCACCGAGCTGTTAAAGATTGAGCAATACGTGGACATGGTGCTCTCCTATCTGCGCCTGGAGAGCAGTTCCTCCGATCTGGTGCTGACAAAGCTGGAACTGGACGATATCGTAAGGCCGGCGGTGCGTAAATATGCCCGTCTCTTCATCCTGAAAAAACTGAGTTTGGACTACTACGAGCTGGAGCGCTCGGTGCTCACGGATGAAAAATGGCTGCGCTTCGTCATCGAGCAAATCTTGTCCAACGCGCTCAAGTATACGCACACGGGCGGCATTACCATCCGCATGGACGGGGATTGCTTGCTGATCGCCGATACCGGCATCGGTATCGCGCCCGAGGATTTGCCCCGCATCTTTGAAAAGGGTTTTACCGGCTATAATGGCCGCATCGATAAAAAATCCACCGGCATCGGTCTGTTCCTGTGCCAGCGAACGCTCGACATGCTATCCCATACCATCAGCATACAGTCGGAAATGGGGCGCGGTACTGAGGTGAGGATTGGGCTGAAGCGACCGGAGTTCATGATGGAATAGACCCGCCCGCTTAAGCAAGCTCTGATTAAATCGCCCCTGCCCTCCGGCCTCCCTTCGCCCGTGCTCCCCGCCGGGCCCAGGCCGCGCAGGATGTTCGCCCGGACAGGGGCGCGCGCCGCGCCAGCTTACCAAAATGTAAGTTACAATGGCCCTCATGTAAGCTGAAGTTAAGGTAAAGGGATTGCCGTCTCTTTATGCTGGACATGAGCAAGCAAGTGCTTACTTAAAAGACGGGAGGGCTTTACTATGGCGTTGTTGGAAGTCAATAACCTGAAAAAAATCTACACCACCCGCTTCGGCGGGCATCCGGTCCCCGCCTTGTCCCAGGTGTCTTTTTCGGTGGAAAAGGGCGAATATGTAGCTATCATGGGCGAATCGGGTTCCGGCAAGACCACCCTGCTCAACATCCTAGCCACCCTGGACCGGCCCACCAGCGGCGAGGTGCTGCTGAACGGCAGGAACATCGTGGCGATCAGCGAGAAGGAGATCGCCGCTTTCCGCCGCGATAACCTGGGTTTCGTATTTCAGGACTTCAACCTGCTGGACAACTTCTCGTTACAGGACAACATCTTTCTGCCCTTAGTTCTGGCCGGCCAGCATCATGAGGAGATGAGCGCCCGCCTGCGGCCCATCGCCCAGCGGCTGAGGATCAGCGATATCTTGAGTAAATTCCCCTATGAGGTGTCCGGCGGGGAACAGCAGCGCTGCGCGGTGGCGCGCGCCCTCATCACCGATCCCCAACTCATCCTGGCCGACGAACCCACCGGCGCGCTGGATTCGCGTTCCGCCGAAATCTTGTTGCAATTGTTCCACGACGTCAATCAAAGCGGTCAAACTCTATTGATGGTGACCCACAGCCTGAAAGCGGCCAGCCATGCCCGAAGAGTGCTGTTCTTGCGCGACGGCGAGCTCTTTCACCAGCTTTACCGGGGCGACCGGCGCGAGGAGGAGATGTTTCAAAACATCTCGGACACGCTGACCACGATCGCGATGGGTGGTGGCAGCGATGAGTAAACGATTTTACCCCCGGCTGGCGGCGGCCAATCTGCGTAAAAATGCCCAGGTCTATGTGCCCTACATCATCACCTGCATCATCACCGTAGCCATGTTCTATATCATGGGTTCGCTGTCCCGCAATCCCGCGCTGGGCACCGATATGTACGCCGCCGCTTCCCTAAAGACCATTTTAAACCTGGGCGTCATCGTGGTAGGCTTGTTCGCGGCCATCTTTCTCTTTTACACCCACAGCTTTTTGATCAAACGGCGTAAAAAAGAATTCGGCCTTTTCAACATCCTGGGCCTGGAAAAGAAGCACCTGGCCAAGGTCATGTGCTGGGAGACGCTTTATACCGCGCTCATCAGCCTGGTATCGGGCCTGCTGATCGGCATGCTGCTCTCCAAGCTGATGTATCTGATCTTACTGCAACTGCTGCAATTCGATACCAAATTCGGTTTTGAGCTTTCGGCTTATGCCGCGGGCCTGACCGTGATTTTATTCGGCGCCATCTTTTTGCTCATCTTGCTCAATTCCTGGCGGCAAGTCCATCTGGCCCAACCCATCGAGCTGTTACAAGGCGGACGCACCGGTGAGCGCGAACCCCAGGCCCGGTGGTGGTTGGCGATAGCGGGCTTGCTGTGCCTGGGCGGCGCTTATTATATCTGCGTGGCCAACACCAATCCCTATGATATCATACCGCTCTTTTTCAGCGCGGTGATCCTGGTGGTCATCGGCACTTATAGTGTCTTTATCGCCGGCAGCATCGCCTTGCTCAAACTGTTGCGCCGGCGCAAGGATTATTATTATCAAACCAACCATTTTATCGCCGTGTCCGGCATGATGTACCGCATGAAACAGAACGCCGCCGGTCTGGCCAGCATCTGTATCCTGTCCACCATGGTGCTGGTCATGCTGTCCTCCACCGCCTCGTTATATATCGGCCTAGAGGATGTGCTGCGCACCCGCTACCCCAACGAGATCGCCATCCAAAGCGACGTCCGCCCGGAACGCGACGAGGAGCCCGTCTATCAGGCAATCAACCAGGTCCTGGCCCAGCAAGGCTTATCCGCCCAAGGCGTCCAGGATTACCGCTATCTCAACCTGCTGGTGCAACCGGTGGAGGGCGAGGCCAGCTTCACCCTCTATCAGCCCAGCGACGCCATAAACTACCGCTCGGTCTTCAACCTGTGCTTACTGCCGCTCGAGGATTTTAAAGGTTTGACCGGCCTAGAGGCCGAATTAAACCCGGGCCAAGCCCTGCTCTACTCCCTGCGCGGCTCCTATCACCACCCCACCCTGTCGGTATGGGGACAAGAGTGGGAACTGAAGCCCAGCGGCGACGATTTTGCCGGATTTAATCTCGGCACCGCCTATAACGCCGACATGATCGGCACCCATTTCCTCATCGTATCCGACATAGAGGTGATGGAAAACCTTTTAGCGCTCCTGCCCACCGCCAATGATATCCCCATCAGCGCTATCAGGCACTATATCGGCTTTGATCTGGACGCCCCCGAAGCGGCCTGCCAACAAACCTATGCCGCTATCATCAGCCAGCTGCGCGCCCATGGCTATGACGGCTACAGCATCGAATCCCGCACCGCCAACCGACAGGACTTTTTGTCCCTATACGGCGGCCTGCTTTTTCTCGGGCTGTTCCTGGGGATATTATTCATCATGGCTACGGTGCTGATCATCTACTATAAACAGATTTCCGAAGGATATGATGATAAGGAGCGTTTCGCCATCATGCAGAAAGTGGGCTTGAGCCGCGAGGAAGTGCGGCGCGCGGTGAGCTCGCAGATTCTCGTCATGTTCTCCCTGCCCCTGGCCGCCGCCTGCCTCCACCTCGCGTTCGCTTTTCCGGCCATAACCACCATGCTGAGGGCGCTAAACCTGACTGATACCGGACTGTTCGCCCTGTGTACCCTGGGCTCCATCGCCATCTTCGCCGTTTTCTATACCATCGTCTACGGCCTGACCGCCCGCACCTATTACCAGATCGTGGGTGAAGAACATAGCCTGCGCTGAGGAAGACTGCCGCCCCCAGAGGCAGATATATCGAAACGGCAACCGCGGGCGCGCAAGCGCCCGCAAGTTATCCACAGGTGGACGTTCAACGAAAACGAATCCGGTTTTTGAGTTATACCCATTGGAGACAAGGGAACAGTCCTGCTTTATTGCCTTTACTTGGAGCACACAAGCATATCGGATGCTGCCCCTATTGCACTAACGCCCTGATAATCAGCGCCAACAGCAGCATCCAGATTAGGATGACGGGGATGGCGAAATACCACTTCCGGGGCGGGCCGCTGGCCCATAACTGCTGCGCCTGGGCGCGGCTTCTTTCCCATACGGGGGCGGGGATGAGTTTTATGGTGAGGGCCACCAGCGCGGGGAGCAGGACGATATCGTCCAAATACCCCAGGAGGGGGATAAAATCGGGGATCAGATCGAGCGGGGACAGGGCGTAGGCCACGGTTATCCCGGCCATCACTTTAGCGGGGGCCGGGGTCTCCTTATCCTTTAGCGCCCAAAACACGGCGGGGATATCGGTTTTTAATTGTCGCGCCCGGCGTTTGATTTCCATAATTGACCGCGTCCTCCTCCCGCCAATATCATGGCCGCTGTTTTTTCTTTTGGGGCCGGGGCGCGGGAAGTTCGTCACACATGGCCGCAAACAAGTTGACCAGGAATTCGCGGTCGTCCACTTCTTCCACCAGCAGCATATCCTTGGCTCCGGGGTAGGGCGGTTCATGCGGCGCGGCGGGCAGCAATTTTTCGGCGGCGGGGACAATTTTCACCAGCAGCCGGTCGTCGCAGATGTAGGCCGCAATCTTGCCCCGGTAATAGATGATATACTCGCCCATCATCGCGCGATGCGTTATTTCTTCCAAAGCGCCCAGTTGTTCCAGGATAAAATTCAGGTACTCTTTGCTCGAAGCCATCGGTTTTCCTCCTCCTCTGCGCCGGGCAAGAGACAAGGGTGCGGTTCGCTCCTATGCCTCCCCAGTCTGCCGGTTCCCCTCGTATCCCCGGTTAGCTCTTTAAGGGACTGTCTATTTTTGATAGTCTTCTTCATCATGAAAAATAGTTTGCCGGTTTATTCCGCGCTGCATCACATGATAGATACCGGTTTTACTCTTTTCCCGTGCCTTTCTAGGTATGAAATCACCCCCGTGCTACCAGTCTAGCGCCGGCGGCGATTCTCGTCAAGAGACAGGGAAGCGCCCGCTCCCCTGATCCCTGATCCCTGACCCCAGCACCCTCCGGGTGTAGGTCATTTCCGCGCTCCGCCTGCCCTTCGCTTGTCGATCGCGGGAAATGTCCTAACCCCTGACCCCTGACCCCTGACCAAAAAGCTAACTGCTATTTGCTGCGGGCGCTTTCGCGCCCGCTCCCCCCCGGAACTGTAGTTTTGCGAACCCCCCTTGTCAGTCGGGAACCGGTATGCTATACATATAACATGGATTGGGGATTATTTTCACAATGCACAATGCCAAAAAGTACGAGGGTTTTCCGCAAGGGAGACATATGAACTGTTTGTTTCCCCCTGTCGCCCTTGTCCCCTACTAAATAACGAGGTGATAATATTATGATGAGGATTAAATCGCGTACAGCGCTTTGCCTGGTGGCGGTGATGCTGCTGTTGAACGGCTGTGGGCCGGCGGCGGAATCGGCTCCGGTGGCGGAGCCGGCGGCAGGGGTGTTTTCGCCCAACGCTTATTACGAATACCTGGTGGGAAGCGCGGTGTGGCAGCTTTCGGCTGAAAGTCAGGCGCTGATGCAACAGGCGTTTGCGCTGGCGGAGGACCGGGTGCGGGAGATGGCGGCCCAATGCGCCGATCCCGAGGTGGCGGAGTGGGCCTATGCGATGGACGAGGACGGCGCCAGGATGATGACATATCAGGGCCGGCCGGTGGCGATCATAAGCGATATCGATGATACGCTGGTGGATGGTGCGCATTACACCGCCAACATCGTCGGCAGGGACGGCGATATGAACAATGTGGCTTTTGCCCGCTTCGTATTGAGCGACGGTTGTACGGCGCTGCCGGGGGCGGTGGATTTTGTGCGTTTTTGCGCCGACAGCGGAGTTCAGTTCTATTATGTTACCAACCGCTATGAGCGGGGATACCGCGTGGGGGAAGCCGACAGCGCCGGTTCCTACCAGGAGGCGGTGGGAGCCGGGGAGGGGCTTTACCGCACGGCGGACGGCACGGAGATCGGCTGTACCATATATCAGGCCTTGGGCAAGAGTTTTTATGACATCACGCTTGAATCCATGGCGCGGTTGGGCTTTCCTATCGACGACCAGCACCTCATCGTCAATGACAGCAACCTCAACGGCCCCAGCAAAGAAGCCGCCAGGACCGCCGTGCGCGACGGCGCGGCGTCTTATCCCAACGGACAGCGCGCCGACGGCAATTATACCGGCTGCGCGCTGACGCTGTCCTGCCCGCCGCATCATGTGGCTATGATGTTGGGCGATAACCTGAACGACTTTACCGATGCCTTCAGCGCGCCCGAACTGGACGCGGTGAGCCGCGCCCAGCTGACGGAAGCGTATGCCGATAAATGGGGCCGCGAATGGATCGTCCTGCCCAACGCGGTCTATGGCGACAGCATGGACTATGCCGCGGCGTACGGGATGCGCGAATTGCTGCATCACTACGATTATGAAGCCCAGGGGCAACAATTCGTCGATCCCTCTCTTTAATGCAACCAAAATCCGCGAGTTGGCTAAAAATTAATCCCGCAATTGGCGACGGATTTTTCCGGCGCACCCGAGGCAGAGGGCACAGCAAGGCGCCTGCCATCTCTGCTGATGACAGGCGCCTTTTAATGCCATACAAATGCGGCGTTCCTAAGTTGCGGCTTTCGTCCCGAGGCTGGGGCCTAGAAGTCTAGGAACGCTCTTTCGTCAATGTCGAGGACGGAGGTATCGCCTTCCTTGATGACTTCCAGGGTGGTGAACACGTTGGGCAGGATATTACGGGCGAAATATTTGGCGGAGTTCACCTTGCCGTTGTAGAACGGATAATCATAATAATCCTCGCCGAATTCAGCAATTTTGGCCTTGGCTACCAACGCCTGGCTCAACAGCAGCTGGGTGCAGATGAGGTCGCCGGTGGCTTGCTGGATGCGGGTGGCGTACAGGGGCAGCATATTCATTTTGCCGGCGCCCAGATAACCGCCCATGGTCATCTGAATCTCGCGATAAGCGCCGACGGCTTTTTCCAGCAGTTCAAATTCGCGCTCCAGCCCTTCCACCGCGGCGTTGGCCTGGGCAAAGCTCTCAATTTCCGCCAGCCAGTTGGCGAATACCGCGCCCTTGCCCATCATCCATTTGCGCCCGATGAGGTCCATGGCCTGGATGTAGTTGGTGCCTTCCCAGATGGAATAGATTTTTACGTCGCGGCACAGCTCGGCGATAGGATATTCCTCGGAAAATCCGTTGCCGCCGAATACCTGCATGGCCTCGGCGCACAGCTCCCATGAGCGGTCGGAAATATAGGCCTTGACGATGGGGGTGTTTACCTCCAGCATCCCCTGATACTTTTTCTTTTCTTCGGGATCGTGGGTATGCTCAACCATGTCAAAATACCAGTAGGTCTGGAATATCAGCGCCCGCATGCCTTCCATGTAGGCCTTGAGGTCCAGCAGCATGCGGCGCACGTCCTCATGCTTGATGATGGGCAGGCGCTCGCCCTTGGGATTGGTGATGGCGCGCCCCTGAATGCGGTCGGCAGCGTAAGAGCAGGCATTGTGATAGGCTACCACCACTTCGGACAGCGCCGCGTGGCCGGTCTCCATGCGGGCCCCGTTCATCATCTGGAACATCTGGGCCATACCCTCGCCTTTGCCGTCCTCGCCGGGCGCCTTGCCCAGCAGGTAGCCCAGGCAATCGTTTTCATCGCCGAAGGTCAAAACTGCGGTAGCGGAAGCGCGTATGCCCATTTTATGCTCGATGCCGATACAGTTTACATCATTGAAGCCGACGATCTCGCCGGTAGCTTCGTCCACGCGCTCACGGGGCACCACGAACAGGGAGATGCCGCCCGTGCCGGGACGCCCGCCCTCGCAGCGGGCCAATACCAGATGCACGATGTTTTCGGTTATGTCCTGCTGGCCGCCGGTGATGAAACACTTGCTGCCCTTGATCTTCCATATCTCGGGGTCGTCGGTAGGATAAGCGCGGGTCAGCAGGTCGCCCACGTCGGAACCGGCGCTGGGCTCGGTCAGGCACATGGTACCGGCCCATTGCCCGCTGAACATTTTTTCCTTAAAGATGCGGCGCACGCGCTCGCTGCCGAAGCTGCTCACCAGGCCGGCGGAACCGGAGGTAGCCAGGAGATAAGGCAAAAAGCCCGTGTGCGCGCCGGCAAACATCTCGCCGCAGGCGCGATAGATGATCTGTGGCATGGCGCCTTCCAGCTCATGGTCCTCGTTGCTGCACCCCCAACCATTGTCGTTCATGAAATAATACGCCTTCTTAAAGGATTCGGGCGTGGTCACCTGCCCGTCCTTGAACTGAGCGCCATGCTCCCCGCTGTCATCACGGGTGGGAGCCACGACCTCCTTGGCCACCTTCAGCGCGCTGTCCAGAATCTCATCGATCATGTCCATGGAATAGTAGTCCTTGAAATGCTCCAAATTCAGCACTTTCTCGGTATCCAGCCATTCATTCAGGATGAATTTGTGGTCGCGGGTCGAAAATAAAAAGTTTGACGCCAAAATGATTTCCCCCTTTACTTTTTTCATTAATATAGATTATAGAACTTGCAATCTGATTTGCAAAGCATAATATCAAAAAAAGAAGCTGTCTTAAAATGGGAGTTATTAAGACAGCTCCGCGATATTGGCCCCTAGGCCTTTATTTGTTGAGCAATTCCCGTACCGCCTGTTTGTACTGCTCCACTCCGGGCTGGTCAAAGGGATTTACCCCCAGCAGGCGGCAGCTCACCGCGCAGGCCAGTTCAAAGAAATACACCAACGCGCCGAAGCTTTCGGGGCTGAGCGCGTCCACGCCGATGGTGAGATTGGGGATGGCGTCGCGGCTGTGAGCGGTGACCACTCCCGCTTCCACGATCTGGTTCAGGGTGTGGATGCTCTGATAATCGCGCTGGCCGGGCAGCTTGGCGCTGGTATGGCGTTCGCTGCGCATTACGTGCAGGATAGTCTCAAAGAAATTGGGCGTGCCTTGCTGCAAGTATTGGCCCATGGAGTGCAGATCGGTGGTGAACATCAGCGAGGCAGGGAAAAGGCCCTGCCCTTCCTTGCCTTCGCTCTCGCCGAACAGTTGCTTTAACCATTCCATGAAATACTGAAGCTTCGGTTCATAGCTCTCGAATATCTCAATCTGTTTGCCCTGCCGGTTGAGCAGGCGGCGCAGGGCGGCATATTGATAGGCGGGGTTGTCCTTTATGGTATTGGTGCACAAGGCTTCGTATTCCTCCCGCGCCCCTTCGATGACGCGGCGGATAGGAATGCCCGCTACCGCCATGGGCAGCAGCCCCACCGGGCTCAATACGGAATAGCGCCCGCCGATATCGGTGGGGACTTCGTAGCTGTGGTAGCCCAGTTCATCGGATTCGGCGCGCAGGGAACCGGCGCTGGCGTCAGTGATGGCATAGATGCGGTCCGCGGCCTGGGCGCCGTATTTGTGCTCCAACAATTCCTTAAAAATCGAAAACGCCGCGGCGCTTTCCATGGTGCCGCCGGATTTGGAGATGACGCACACCGAAACGTCCTCATAGGCCAGGACGTCGAGCAGTTCGGCGTAGTAGCTGCTGCTGAGATGATGCCCGGCATAATAGATTTTGGGGTCGCGGCCCCGCTGTCCGGCGCTGAGCTCGTTATGAAAAGTGTGCTGCAACATATTGAGCGCGGCGCGGCTGCCCAGATAGGAACCGCCGATGCCAATCAGCACGAAGGCGCTCGAATGCTTGCGGATAGCCACCGCGTCCGCTTCAATGTTTTTTAGCAGGGTGTCGGAAAGATACAGGGGATAGTCTATCCACGCGCTGTAGGCCAGAGTCTGGGCCCGCAATTCCTCGGCGGCGGCCAGCACCTCCGGCTCCAGCGCCAACACCTCGGCGGGGGCGATACAACTGTTGGAAAAATCCAGCCTGATCATTTTGACCCTCCCGTTTTATTACTTCATTTAATATTTGCTATATGATAGTATTGTCGTACGGAACCTTGGGATTGTCAAGTTTTTTAGGGTCAAAACGGCAATTTGTGGCAAAGCAGCGGCACAAGGAGGGCAAAGCTTTGAAGGTCGAACGGATGGATCTGCATGGGTGCAATCGCATCGAGGCGGCGGAAAAGACGGAAAAGAATATCGCGTGGCTGCTGGCCCACGCGGTCGATGTGCTCATTATCGATCACGGGCGGGGACGCCACAGCGAAGGCATTGCGGTGCTAAAGACCGAGCTGCGCGCCCGCCTGCGGGACGACGCGCGCCTGAAGCAGGCCGGTTACCGAGTGGTTTACGGCGAATCCGAGCATCCGGTGGCGCTGGGCCTGAACGACGGCCATACCCTGATCGTGCGGCGCGGGCTGGAGCAGGAGCACATCGGCGGCCGCCGCAAGCAGGAAAAAGACGCCGTCATCCACTCCCATGAAGGAAAACAGATGCGCAAAGCGGCCAAGCGGCAAAACGCGCAGCGCCGCCAATAGTTGTTTAAGCCGGGGGATAATGACGCGCTATCGCTGCCCGCCGAAAATCAAAAGGGGCCTTTGAGCTGCTCGGGCCGGGGGCCATAGAATTGATAGTAATTACATTGGATGCGGCCGTTGTAGAGCTTGCGTTTTTTATCGGCGCGGCGGCCGAAAGCGGCTTCAAAGCCGGGGTGGGAGGATATGATGTAAAATGACCAGGTATCCAGTTTTTTGAAGGCCCGGCCCATTACCCGGTACAGTTCCTCCGCCTCTTGCCGCTGCGCCAAGCGTTCGCCGTAGGGCGGGTTGGCGATGAGATAACCGTAGTGATAACGCGAACCCAGGTCTTTTATATCGCGCTGCTGGAAGGAGAGGTGCCCTTCCACCCCGGCGCGTTTGGCGTGATGGCGCGCCAGGCTGAGCACCGGGCCCTCGATGTCATAGGCCTGTATGCCCAGCTTTTGTTCGCGCCGGATTTCGTCCTGCGCTTGGGCGCGGGCCTGCTGCCACATTTTCGAGGGCATGATATTCCACTGCTCCGCGGCAAACTTTCGTTTCAGGCCGGGAGCGATATTTTTCCCGATCAGGGCGGCTTCGATGGGGATGGTGCCGGAACCGCAGCAGGGGTCGATGAAGGGCCGGTCCGGCTTCCAGCGGGACAGAATCACCAGCGCCGCCGCCAGGGTCTCCTTTATGGGGGCGGGGGCGGAGAGATCGCGGTAGCCGCGCTTGTGCAGGCCGGGTCCGCTGGTGTCGATGGTCAGGGTGGCGACATCGTTTAGCATTCCCACCTCCACCGAAAAACGGCTGCCGGTCTCCTCAAACCATTTGACCGGATACTTCTGCTTGAGCCGTTCCACAATGGCTTTCTTTACTATGGCCTGACAGTCCGACACGCTGAAAAGATGGGAGCGAATGGATTTACCCGCTACCGGGAAGCAACCGTCGCGGGGGATAAAGGCTTCCCACGGCAGGGCTTTGGTCTGTTCAAACAGCTCATCAAAGCTCATGGCGGCGAATTCGCCCACACATATCAGCAGGCGGTCCGCGGTGCGCAGCCATAGGTTGCAGCGCGCAATATCGTGCGGATACCCGTAAAAAGCCACCCGCCCGTTGGTCACCTTCAAATCCTCATAGCCCAGCTGCCGCAGTTCCAGGGCCAGCACCGATTCCAAGCCAAAAGCGGTGGTGGCGATGAGCTTTAGCGCCGGTGAACTCATCGGGAAGGCTCCTGATAGTTGATGAAGGGGAAAGGCAACCCGCGGGACAGCTCATTGCCGATGCGGCGGCGCGAGTTGTGGTCGTCCGGGGTGGCGGTGTTTTGCAACACGGTGGCAAAGGCCCAATACAGCCGCAGGAAGCTCATCAGGGCCGTCATTTTCTCCCCGGCGGGATAGCGCAGGTGCATGAGGGGGTGGATGCGCGATTTCGCCAGTTCTTCCAGCATCTTATGATCGTCAATGCCGGTGACGGTCTGGTATTCGGCGATATCGTAATGCGCCCCCGGGTCCTTTTTCTGGAACAGGGCTTTTAGTTTTTGCTTTTTACCGGCGCTGTTCACCAGCATGAATTCCAAGAATTTATAGCGGCGGCCGGCAATCATGGTGGTGGGATCGGCGATGGTGATGATAAGGCCGTTGGGCTGTAAGCGCGCTGCGCATTTTTTAATCAGTTCCACCGGGTCCTTAAAATGATGGATGGCCGAGGACAGGATAATAATGTCGTACTTGTCGGGGCGGGCCAGAAATGTGATGGCATCCTCCGCAACTACGCTTAAGCCTTCGATACCCTCTTTTTGCGCGCGCTCCAGCGCGATATCCAGCATGGGCTGAGCCAGGTCCACCAGAATGAGCTGCGCGGTTTCATGGTGGCGGCGCATGGTGAATACGCCCTTACCGGCCCCGCCGCAAAGGTCCACTACTTTAATCGGGCGCTCCCGCGCGGGGTCAATCTCGTTCACCACCGCGTTGAAAATGACGTCATATTCCTGATAGAGATATTTGGGTTCCTCGAAATCGCGGTAGAATTCGATTATGTGCTGCTGATGGTATTTGTCGATATTGGCCTGTAATATCTTTTCCTCGCTTATTTCACGCCAGTCTTCGCCGCTCATGCCTTATGCCTCCCCCAACTTTGCTCCGCACGGGTGCGGTATTATCTATATAAACTATTGCATGGCGGGAGGCACGATATATATCTCCTCCTCGCCGTCCGGGCCGGTACGGAAGTCGAAGTAATCGCTCAGCTTCCAGTAAACCCCCCGGGTAAGGCGGGTATCGGCTTCCCAGCGAAAAGAAATATACGGCACATCGCCCTTCAGGTACAGGCGCACCGGCTGCGTGAGTTTCATCTCCTGCAGGTCGTGAAAGCGCAGGGTAAGCTCGGCTTCCTGCTCCATGATGGCGGTAGCGGTA
>JAUNBV010000182.1 GCA_030526885.1 Syntrophomonadaceae bacterium | reverse complement strand
CACTCTATCGTTGGCCATAAGCATTCTCCCTTACTTTTATCTCCGTTTCATTCAAGGTATGGGAGCCGTGAATGGTATAGGTGCCCGACCCCTCCAGCTTGCGTTCCAGCAAGCGCAACAGACGGGTAACGGTGAAGGTCATGATCAGATAGAAGATACATGTGATCAAAAACATTTGGAAGTATAGGTAGTAAGTGCCGGCCAGCGATTTGGACTGGAAAAACAGTTCGGTGACGGAGATGACGCTCAACACCGAGGTGTCCTTGATATTGATGACAAACTCATTGCCGGTAGCGGGCAGGATATTGCGTATAACCTGAGGCAATACTACATTAATCATAGTCTGCCAGTGCGTCATTCCGACAGAATGGGCGGCTTCAAACTGGCCTTTGTCAATGGAAATGATACCCCCGCGCACGATTTCAGCCATATAGGCGCCGGTATTGATGGCGACAATAAAAAAGCCTGCAAAAATGCGGTTCAAATAAACCCCGCCGTAAGCGAAGCCGTAAAAAATGACCATGGCCTGCACGATCATGGGAGTACCGCGAAAAACCTCTATATATATGCCCAGAATAGCATTGGCCACCTTGAGCAAGGCATATTTGACCGGGCCGTCCTTGGGTGACACTGGAATGGTGCGAACCACGCCGATCAGCAGCCCAAAGATAGAACCGGTAACGGTGCCGGTGATGGCGATGAGCAGGGTGACGCCGGCCGCCTTGAACAGATAGGCGGAATGGTTGGAAAACAGCCACCACGATTGCTGGAGAAAATTCATATCGCCGAGCGATACCGCAAAAATGCTCATTTATAAAGGCTCCTCAGGATATTTCAGTAATAAAGCCGGTCAGTGACCGGCTTTATGGGCGACACTTATGATATTATATCATCGCAATTCGCTTTTTACCAGTAGGCTTTAGCGTAATTTCGACTAACTTCCCCGATATACTTACTACTCGGCAGCGGGCTGATCCAGGATGGCCTGATCCATAATGGCGATCTGCTGATCCAGGGAAATCGTGGCCAGTTCTGCGTTGATGGGTTCCAACAGTTCGCTGCCCTTGAGCAGGCCTACCGCAATAGCCACATCGTCCTCTGCGGTCGCAAATCCCTCTTCAAAGGATACCATGGCAAAGTTCGGGTTGGCGGTAGTGGCGGATACCCCTTCCGGACGCTCGGAAACATAGCCGTCAATGACTCCGGATTCCAGCGCCACGCGCATGGCCGGGAATGATTCCATGGCGGTCTGCATCTCCACCCCTTCGATCTGCGGGATAACGGTATAATGGAAAGTACCGAGCTGTGCCGTGACCTTGGCGCCGGAGAAATCCTGAATGCTGGTAGCTTCAGCATATTCGCTGTCAGCGCGCACCACCATGACCAGATCGGATTTATAATAGTTGCTGGAGAAATCGATGCTCTCCTTGCGCTCGGCGGTAGGCGACATGCCGGCAATAACGGCATCTATCGTACCGGATTGCAGCGCGGGGATCAGGCCTTCCCAATCGGTCTTTACGATAACCAGCTCTTTATTCATAGAATCGGCCAATATCTTGGCGATTTCCACATCGTAGCCTCCGGCATAGTAGCCGCTCTCAATGGGCACGGCGCCTTTGCTGTCATCCATCTGGGTCCAGTTAAACGGCGCATATCCGCATTCCATACCTACGCGAAAAGTTCCGTCTGTTTCTTCCGCCACTTCGGGCACGGTACCCTCGGATTCTCCCACCGGCGGCTCGGGCACATCGGTTTCGCCCCCGCAGGCCGCGAGCGTAAGTCCCATGGCCAGCACCATCAAAACGACCAGTAACAGCTTAGCAAATCTTTTCATCAATAATAATCCTCCTCTTTTTATAATTACAGACTTATTCTCACCTAAACGGTCTCCCCTGTCAAGATGTCCCGCCAGGCCCTATGGCGGCAACGCCATAATTTAGAATAGATTCTGCATAACACATGGTATTCCTGCAATGGGATATAAAAAGAGTCGAATAATCCGCCCATCCGACGGTGGGTTCAACTACGGGTATACCGTTCCTGAGCCTTTGTGCATCGCTGCGGACCTTACGCACCCGCCGTTTCTTCAACAGACCGGAGGCATAGCTCTTTGATTTTGAGCGCTCCGGATAAATACTCGTTGATAAACTCTTTCCTCTGCTCCAAGACACAGGTCTCACTCCATGCCACGTGGGTGCTCCCCCCTTCCTAAAAATCTCCCCCTTAGTTTATCGGCTCGGCTTACCTATGTCTTGAATCTTTTTACTTACCTATGTGTTGAATCTGGATCGTTGCGAAAGTGAAGCCTGAAGCAATGCCATTCCGTAGCGGGGGATAGCCGCTGCGGAAAAGCATTTCTGCGGGCTTTTGCGCACCAACCCCGTCTCCTTAGTAAAAATATTTATGTTTCGAGACTGTCCCAAAAAGACAGGGTCGTTTTTGCCTATATGATAACGTTT
>JAUNBV010000033.1 GCA_030526885.1 Syntrophomonadaceae bacterium | reverse complement strand
AGGCTGCCGGTGAAGCCATCGCAGAAGGCGAACGCCCCGTCGCCGATGCTGGTGACGCTGTTGGGGATGGTGAGACTACCGGTGAAGCCACTGCATTCCCGGAATGCCTCGTCGCCGATGCGGGTGACGCTGTTCGGGATGGTATAGCTCGTCCGCGTGTTACCGCCAGGATACTGAACGAGAGTGGTCATGTCTCTATTAAACAGTACGCCGTAGCTGTCGTTACAATAATGCTGATTGTCTGTCGCCACCGAAAAGCTGGAAATCCTGCAGCGACTAAACGCACCGTTGCCAATGCTGGTCACACTGTCCGGGATGGTGAGGCTGCCGGTGAAGCCGCTGCAACCATCGAACGCCCCGTCGCCGATGCTGGTGACGCTGTTGGGGATGGTTAGACTACCGGTGAAGTCGCTGCAATAAAACGCATAATTGCCGATGCTGGTGACACCGTTGCCGATGGACAGCGATTCTAAAGATGAATAGTAATACCAAGGTGGCGGAAAATATATATCATAGTCTGCCATCGCCCCCGTACCAGTAATACTCAGCAGCCCGTCATGCAGTGTCCATTGTAAATTTTCCCCGTCACCTTCGCCGCCGCAGCTTCCTTTCGCCGCCTGCGCCGCTGCCGGCCAGACCATCACCACCGATAATATCAGTGCCATTACCATAAAAATCCACTTTGCTGTTTTCCCCATTAATTCAATCCTCCTTGTTGATTAAATAATCAGTGCGTCCCCCTCGCCGTGCGGCGTGCGTTTCCTCCTTCCCTAGCTACCGCTATCCCTATAATTAATATTTTACGAGGATAAAATTGAGACCGAGCCCCCACCCCGCCGCAGCGGGGCGGGTCCCGGTCCCGGGCGCAGAAAACAGCAAAGCGCCGGGCGGGTAACCCCACTCAGCGCTAATCGATGCATATAGCATGACACTACCGTACACTCCCCCCCTGACCCGTTCCGCTTGTAATGACCGGCGCGGACGGATATAATAAGGGCTATGCGGTAGGGTGGAAGCCTTTGCGCGTGGTGTGGGGCACCCGTGCAAGCCGTCGGGTATTCCTAGTACTCGGCGGCTGCCGCAATTTTACTGCTTCCTTACACCATCTAATTGTATATCAACCATCATTGCATTACAACAATTTTTCAATAATTTTCGGAGTTTTTGTTTCGGTGATTTCAAAGCGCGCCGCCCGCAACACCCCAAACGCCGACATATCGGGCTTTTTGCCGCCCAAAAAACTCCCGCGCCAGCGGGAGGTATTTAGGGGTCAGGGTGCGGCGCGTCGCGCCCCCTTGTCCGTTTTTCAAACTGTTTTACAGGCACTTTTGTCCGTTTTTCAATCCAAAAACCCAACCCGGTTGGGTTTTTGTTGAGCGTCCACCTGTGGATAACTCTGCGGACACGCCTATCGCGCCCCCGTCATCAGGAGGGCCTTGAAAAGCCGTGCATATGCAGGAGTTTCCGCTTCCGCGCCGGTTAAGGCAAGGCGGTCAGCTCCTCGCGGGTTTTCACTTTCGGTTTCGTCATGGGTGGTGGCTCCTTATCTGCTCACAGGCATAGAAAAAGGGCAGCCGTTTCCAGATTGAAATAGCTGCCCCGTGGGTCGTTATTCAGTTGTGGGGTGTCGCGGCTCTCGCGGCATGGGTTATATAGTCGGCATAATCCGCATAGTCCCAAGCAGTAATGTCTGCGCCGGACGGCTGGCTATTACCGGGCGCATTGCTCGGTTGCTCGTTCTGCTGGCTGCTCGGCGTGTTGTTCTCGCTGCCAGACGGAGTGTTATCTTTATCCCCGCTGCCGCAGGCGGCAAGGGAAAGCACCATCACAAGCGCAATGGCAGTAAGAAAATCGCCTCATGTTTACCTCCGCTGTTTTTAGCGTTTGGCGACTGACAGGCTTGCCAGATGCCAGGGCTATTTCACGGTTATTCGTTCTTTGTCACTTGAATGGAAATGCTTCCAGTCTTTTGTGCAACGCTCGTGCCGAAAGTGACATATACGCCGTCCTCATTCTCGGCGCCGAAGGAGTAAATCGAATCATTGTCGGTAATCACAACCGAATCAAATCCGGCTCCCGGCTTGTCGAATCCGGCTGCAATCAGAGCCTCGGCGTAAGCCTTGCAGTCCTCGACAGACCAGTCGGTCATTGTCATGGTATGGCCCTCAAAATAGGCGTTGTCAACCGCGTCTTCGCTAAAAACTGTGCCGCCCTCCGGCTGGGGAATCAGATTGGTAAACTCATTATCCGGCCATTCGACAACATCGCCCGGATCATCTTGATCAGACGGCTCCGGCTCGGAAGCGCCGGGGTCGGTCTGCTGTGTGCCGGGGTCGGCCGTATCGCCGCCGGACGGGGCGGGTTCGGTGTCGCCGCCGCAGGCGGCGAGGGCAAATACCATAATAAGGGCCATTGCTAATGCTAATAGTTTTTTCATCGCGTTTTACCTCCCTAAATCAAATTATGTTCGATTGATAGCAACAAAGGGCGTTCCATTCGCCACAAGAACCGGGATGCCGGGAAACTATGCCCCATGCCGGGCTGCGTCCTCCTTTCCGCCGACAATCCGTGTCGGCTGCGTTTTTTTTGTGTCAAAAAGCAGACTTTCTAATACATACCGTTTACGCTGCCGGGGTATCCCCGGCAAGCCCCCGTCGGGGTGATTTTGGCGCATTTAGACCGCGATTTCCTAAATCCGCATGGCAAATTGTAGTAGAAGTAATTCTAGTACACTTATACCAGAAAGTCTACCATGTGTTACAGAAGCTTTTATACGCCAGCCTCGGCACCGCGGTGATAAAAGGTCATGTGCGCCATTCCCGCTTGCCGCGCCGCCCGCAACACCCCAAACGCTGATATATCGGGATTTTTGCCGCCCAAAAAACTCCCGCGCCAGCGGGAGGTATTTAGGGGTCAAAAGTATAGCGATTTTCCGCTCATATCCAATGCTTATTGGACGTAGCCGGTTTTAACCGGATTTCCATATAGCGCATATCCGGCCGCGGGTTGAAGTAATAGGGCTTAATCTCTTGAAAGCCCAGGCTTTTATATAGCGCGTTGGCCGCCTCCAGCGCGGGCAGCGTATCCAGCAGCAGAGCTTTGTAGCCGATTTTCTGGGCCTCGCTCACCATCAGATCCGCCAAAGCCCGCCCCAGCTTTAACCCCCTAAATTCCGGGCGCACATACAGCCGCTGCAGCTCGCCGCGGGAACCGTCGAAGCGGCGCAGCGCGGCGCAGCCCGCCCAATGCCCGTCCCTGCGCGCGATATACAAACGCCCGTAAGGATGCGCGTAACTCCCCGGAAGTTCCGCTTCCGCGCCGTCTCTCGGTGCCATCCCCGCCAATTCGTACAGCCAATCATCATACTCCTGAAAAAGCTGCCGCACGGCGTCCAGCTCGTTATAGGCGGCTATAATTTCCGGGCCCATATCCTGCCTCCCCTATACATTACCTCACGCCATGCGCCGGGCACCAACAAAACGGAAAACCACGCATAGCGATAAAATGCTCTAACTTATTTCGCCGCGCCGGAACGCTTCTATCATGGTCTGGGTCAGGCTGAAGGGGTCATCGTCCGGCTCAATATCTTCCCGCGCAATCCACTGCGCCGCGGATAATTCGTTGCGATTGAGCGTGATTTCGTCCGAACCCTGCAGCCGCGCGAAAAAGCCCATCGCCATCAAATCGGCCAGCGCCCAGGGCTGGCTGCCGTAATAGCTCACATCGGTCACGTGCAGCCCGACTTCCTCCATCACCTCGCGGCGAACCGTGTCCTCCGGCGTTTCGCCGATTTCCACGAACCCGGCCACCAGCGCCCATCGGCGGTAAGCGCTTTCCGCGTGGCGCACCATCAGCAGGCGGTCACCGTCGATTACCCCCACGATTACCGACGGCACGATGCGGGGATACTCGATGTGGCGGCAGCGCCCGCATTGCAGAGCTCTTTCCGTGGTCAGCGGCGTCATCATGTCGCCGCAACGCCCGCAGAATGTGCGGGTCAGCCGCCAGCGGTAGAGCTGGCTGCCGGTGAGCACGGCAAAGGCCAGCCACTGGGGCCGCAACTGCCGGAAGGTAAAAATGCTGTCCAGCCTCAGTTCCCGGCGCTCCTTTAGCTCCAAGTCGGTGACCATAAAAAACGCGCGCTCATCCACCGCGAACAGATACTCCACATGGCGCGCGATAGCGGGATAAAACGGCTCAAGCACCGCCACTGTGGGCAGCGTGGGCTCCGCGCCGCTGCAATCCAGCAGCACCGAGGCACCGTCAAAATACAGTATATAATCCTCCGGCGCCGGAATCGCCTCCCTCATTTCCGGGTAAAACTTATGCGGCGCGATATCCTGTAACATATATCATTGCCCCCACAATTTAAAACTCGTAGTCTAATTTTATCATGTAATATAACCAACCGGGTAAAAACATGATACAATATTAAGACTAAAAAATGCCGGGCAGGGGCCGGCATGGGAGTGTGAAGCATGGATCGGTTATTCATTGAAAACCTGAAGGTATACGGTAATCACGGCGTATTACCGGAGGAGACCAAGCTGGGGCAAATGTTCATCATATCGGTGGACATGTTCACCGATATCAGCCAGGCATGCCGGACGGACGAACTGACCGCCGCAGTGGACTATGGGGAAGTAGCGCAGTTTATCATAGAGTTTGTGGAAAGCCGCACCTTCCTGCTGCTTGAAACCCTAGCCGACCGGCTGGCAAACGGCATCCTGGTCGCCTTCCCCCGGCTGGAACAGGTCACGTTAAAAATCGATAAGCCCCAGGCTCCCATCCGGCTGCACTTCGACAACGTAGGCATCGAAGTCACCAGACAGCGCCAAGCGTGAGCTAACCGTTGGCGATAAGCGCAAACAGCTCATTGCGCGTCTTGGCCACCGTCTCAAACCCGCCGCGGATAGCGGAGGTGACCATTTTCGCGCCGGGCTTTTGCACCCCGCGCATAGCCATGCACAGATGCTCGGCCTCCATGATTACGGCCACCCCCCGCGGCTTTAAGGTATCGAACAGGCAGTCGGCGATCTGGGAGGTCAACCGCTCCTGCAATTGTGGCCGGCGGGCATAAACATCCACTACCCGCGCCAGTTTGCTCACCCCCACTACCTTGCCGTCCATCGGGATATAGGCCACATGCGCCCGGCCAAAAAAAGGCACCAGATGATGCTCACAAGTGGAATAAAACGGGATATCCTTCAGCACGATCATCTCGTCATGATACTCATTGAAGGAAACGGTAAGCAAAGCGGCGGGATCCTCATGCAGCCCCCCGAATAGCTCCTCATACATCCGCGCCATCCGCGCCGGAGTGCCCTGCAACCCCTCCCGCTCCGGGTCCTCCCCGATAGCCAGCAAAACCTCGCGGAAAGCCGCCTCGATTTTAAGTTTGTCGATTTGAAACCCCATATTAAACCCTCTCTACAAAAAATACGTCGCTTAGATTTAAGCTTAACCAATTATGAAACATAGACGCGCAATAGTCCATATAAAAAAACGGCGGGCGCTTAAAATTACTTCACCCGCCGTTTTTGCAGCCAACGGAGCTTTAATCTGACGCTACCGCCATCGCCTTCATCGTTTTGCGATCCGGTTTGCCCACCAGGGTGCGGGGCAGGTCGGGCAGGAATTCCACATCGGTCGGCACCTTAAAGGGAGCCAGTTTCTCGCGGCAGCGGGCAATGACCTCCTCCGCGGTCAGGCTCGCCCCCTCCTTCAATACCAGGAACACCTTCACCGTTTCGCCGCGCTTTTCGTGGGGGATGCCCACCGCGCAAGCGTCCAACACTTCCGGCATAGAGTAGCACACCTCGTCGATATCGCGCGGGAACACGTTAAAACCGCTGCTTATGATAATATCCTTCTTGCGATCCACGATGTAAACGAAGCCATCCTCGTCGATGCGCCCGATGTCCCCGGTGTAAAGCCAACCATCGCGCAGGGCGATAGCCGTTTCCTGCGGATTGTCCCAGTATTCCTTCATAACTTGCGGGCCCCGGAAGATTATTTCGCCCGGTTCGCCTACGGGCATAATCTTGGTGCCTTCTTTATCGTCCACGATCAGTACATCGGTGTCCGGCCACGCCACCCCCACGGAACCGATTTTGCGCCGCGCGTGTCCCGGATTGGCGGTAATCTGCTGAGTGCTCTCCGACATGCCGTAGCCCTCTACGATGCGGCACCCCGTAATGGATTCAAAAGTATTCAGCACTTCCGCCGGCAAAGCCGAGGAACCGCTGAAAACGCCCTTGAAGCATGAAACGTCGGACTCCGCGAAGCGGGGATGATTATTCAGCCCGATTATCATAGCCGGCACGGTGGGGAACACCGTAGGCTGGTACTTCACGATCGCGTCCAGCAAAGTATCCGGATTCGGCACCGGCACCGTAACTATACTGCCGCCGCAGTACAGGGGGCAGCAAATATTGGAGCAGTAGCCGAACACATGATTAAAGGGGATGGCCCCCAGCGCCCGCAAGTCACCTTTTTCCATGGTGGAAAAATTATTGGTGGCCCATTGCGAGATGCGCACCATCTGTGAGGACACGATGCGGTGGGTCAGCACGCAGCCCTTGGGGATACCCGTGGTGCCGCCCGTGTATTGCAGGCGCACGATATCGTCCATGGACAGTTCAACCTCCGGCTCCGCATTGTCCGCTCCCATGATGATTTCGTTAAAGTCGAAAATACCCTCGCCCTTTTCCACCTCTACCGGGATGGTGGGCACATGGAAAACGATGACCCGCTTCACCGGCGAAGCGATATTTTTCATTATCTCGATGGCTTTATCGGCGAACATGGCCATTACGATTACGGTTTCCGTGCCGCTGTCCTTAAACTGCAGCGAAAGCTCCGGTACCGTATACAACGGATTAGCCGGCACCTCGATGGCCCCAATCTTGAGCAGAGCCTGTAGCGACAGCACATACTGCGGCAAATTGGGCGACATTATCGCCACGCGGTCATTTTTCCGTACCCCTATGCCCGTCAGGGCATTGCCTAGGCGTTTCGCCATTTCGTTAACCGTGCTGTAAGTGAGCACCGTATCCCCCTGCATGATATACGGCTTGTCGGGCTGCTCCCCGGCCCATTTGTTGAACCACCATTTCAGAGGCTTATCCGGGTATTCAGGCGCCACATCGATCTTGTCGTCATACTCCGCATGCCACAGTGCTCTCCACTTCGCCGCCTCCTCATCAAACACTTTCAACCAAGGTTTTTCCGACATACAGACCATCTCCTTCCCAATAACCGAGATACCTTTACTGTCCGAATTTTCTTTATATAATATAGTATAGCATACCCGCGATAAAATGTCTTAAAAATTGCGCCTTTAGACTTCGATTTTTATAATTGCCGCATATTTGTAGTATAATTAGCGCAGGGATTTAAAAGCTGATTAAAGGCAGGGAGCGGCATCGTGATTGCGCGGTTAAAAGCGTTTATCAACGCAAATAATATGATACAAAACGGCGCCGCAGTGATCGCGGGGGTTTCCGGCGGGCCGGACTCCATGGCCCTGCTGGATGTATTGTGCGGGTTGCGGGGGGAACTGGGCTTTTCCGTCATCGCGGCGCATCTTAATCATGGATTGCGCCCGGAGGCGGATGCGGAGCAGGAACTGGTGCGGCGGCGCTGTGAGGATTATGGGGTCATGCTGCACTGCCGCCGGGTGGAGGTGCGGGAGTTGGCGCAGCGCAACGGCTGGTCGCTGGAGGATGCCGGACGCCAGGCCCGTTATGGATTTTTCCGGGAGCTGAAAGCGGAAACGGGTGCGGCCGCTATCGCCACCGCGCACCATAGCGGCGACCGCGCCGAATCGGTGCTGCTGCACCTGCTACGGGGCAGCGGCATCCGCGGGCTGCGCGGCATCCTGCCCGTCAACGGCGACTTAATCCGCCCGCTGCTGATTGTCAGCCGCGCCGATATCATGGCGTATGTAGAGGAAAAAAGATTGCCGTATTGCATCGATGATAGCAATTATGACCTTGCCTATACCCGCAACCGCATTCGCCATCAGCTGTTGCCGTTGCTGCGGGAGCAGTATAATCCGTCGGTGGACGACGCGCTGAACCGGCTGGCGGAAGTGGCTGCCGAGGATGAAGCCTTGCTGGAGGCGCTGAGCCGCTCCGCGCTGGCCGGGATCGTGACCGCCGGCGGTGAAGGCGAGATGGTGCTGGAGCGTAACGCTCTGTACGAGTTGCCGTGTGCCTTGCAGCGGCGCGTTTTGCTGGTGGCGCTGAAGGATAACTTTCCCGGGGAATGGGGATTGGAGGCGGTGGCACGCCTGCGGGAGCTGGGCACCAAGAACGGCTCGTCGCACCGCGTGGTATTGAATAAAGCGGTGACCGCGCGGCTGGAATACGGACGCATGATTATCGGCGGCGCGCCGGCGGCGGCGGAGCCGTTTGGGGTGGAGATCGCCGCCCCTGGGCCGGTGGCGTTACCGGACGGGCGCTGCTGGGAACTGTATCGCAGCGTTAAAGCCCATTGGCAGCGTGCCCCCGGTGAGCTGGCCTTGGACTATGAGCGTTTACAATGGCCGCTGTGCCTGCGCTCCCGCCGCCCCGGCGACCGCTTCGAGCCCCCGGGGATGACGGGCAGCAAAAAGCTCAAGGATGTGTTGATGGAAGCCAAGATACCGCAGTCACAGCGCGATGCGGCTCCGCTGCTGGCCTCCCTGGTGACCGGTGAGATCTATGCCCTGCCGGGACGCGGCGCGGCGCGGAATGCCGCCGTAAACGCCGCCACCCGTGAACTGCTGGTAATCCGCGCGGTGCGGGGCGAGAACTTTGGCGTGGCACACTAAATTGAGGCCGATATGATACCCTGCCGTTGTGTTCGAAAAAGGCTTATGCTACAATATGACTACTTTTCAATAAACCAGCATGAGGGGAGCGGCGCTCAAGCGCCCGGTTTCCGGATATTCCGGGGAGGAAAATGATGAAAACGGATAAAAATGCCCTTAAAAATATAGCCATTTATATGGTTATCATATTGATCGCGGTATTTGCCATAAGAGGGCTTTCGCAGCCGGTGGAAACCAGCGTGGAAATGATGTATTCGGAGTTTTACTCCAAGGTCCAAAACGGCCAGGTGGCGGAAGCCACCGTAATCGTTGAGGATGCTGTGCTGA
Source organism: Syntrophomonadaceae bacterium (assembly GCA_030526885.1). Classification (GTDB taxonomy): domain Bacteria; phylum Bacillota; class Syntrophomonadia; order Syntrophomonadales; family Syntrophomonadaceae; genus JAUNBV01. The sequence goes on along the minus strand of JAUNBV010000033.1, from coordinate 5,326 downwards.
GCATAAATGCAAAACTGACCACCGGGGAAAGCGTGTCCACATTCGCCGACAAAGAAAGCGGCATCGTGGACATTATGATCGCCAAGAAAGTCCAAGTAGATACGCAGCCGGCGCCGGTGCCCTCGGTGTGGTTATCGTGGCTGCCTACCCTGTTCTTTATACTGTTGATGGTGGGATTTTTAATCTTTTTCATGAACCAGACGCAGGGTGGCGGCGGCAAGGTGATGCAATTCGGCAAGAGCAAGGCGCGCATGATGTCGGGCGAAAACGTGAAGGTAAGCTTTAAGGACGTCGCCGGGGCCGAGGAAGCCAAGGAAGAAATGATGGAAGTGGTGGAATTCCTCAAAAACCCGGATAAATTCGTGAAAATGGGCGCCAAGATCCCCCGCGGGGTGTTGCTGTTCGGCGCGCCCGGCACCGGCAAGACCCTGATGGCCAAAGCGGTGGCCGGCGAAGCGGGCGTTCCGTTCTTTTCCATCAGCGGCTCCGATTTCGTGGAAATGTTTGTGGGCGTGGGCGCTTCCCGCGTGCGCGACTTGTTTGAACAGGCCAAGAAAAACTCCCCCTGTATCGTGTTCATCGATGAGATCGACGCGGTGGGCCGCCACCGCGGCGCCGGACTGGGCGGCGGACATGACGAGCGCGAACAGACCCTGAACCAATTGCTGGTGGAGATGGACGGCTTTTCTACCAATGAGGGCATCATCGTTATGGCCTCTACCAACCGTCCCGACATCCTTGATCCCGCCCTGCTGCGCCCCGGCCGTTTCGACCGCCATATCCTCATCGACCGCCCCGATGTAAAGGGGCGCGAGGCGATTTTAAAAGTGCACGCCGAAGGTAAACCGCTGGAGGCGAACGTAAATCTGGAAATACTGGCCAAGCGCACCCCGGGGTTTACCGGCGCCGACCTGGCCAATCTGGTCAACGAGGCGGCCCTGCTGACGGCGCGGCGCGATAAAGCCGCGATCGGCATGCATGAATTGGAGGAATCCATCGAGCGCGTCATCGCCGGGCCGGAGAAAAAGACCCGCGTTATCTCCGATAAGGAACGCCGGCTGGTGGCTTACCATGAAGCGGGCCACGCAGTAGTGAGCTATGCCTTGCCCAATACCGACAAGCTGCACAAAATATCCATCATCCCGCGCGGCCGCGCCGGGGGCTATACCCTGCTGCTGCCGGAGGAGGACCGCAACTATATCACTAAATCATATATGCTGGACGAAGTGGCTACCCTGCTGGGCGGGCGCGTGGCGGAGGCCCTGGTCTTGGGCGATATCAGTACCGGAGCGCAAAACGATCTGCAGCGCGCCAGCTCTATTGTGCGCAAGATGATAACCGAATACGGCATGAGCGAGGAACTGGGTCCCATGACCTTTGGGCACAAGAGCGAGGAGGTCTTTTTGGGGCGCGATATCTCCAAGGAACGCGATTATTCCGATGCCATAGCCTTTGCCATCGACAAGGAGGCCAGCGCCTATATCGACGCTGCCTACGAGAAAGCCAAAAGCATTCTTGAAGCACATATGGAACGGCTGCATGCGGTGGCCGCTACCCTGATGGAAAAAGAGACCGTGGAAGCCGAAGAGTTCACCGCCATTATGGAGGGTGGCGCACCGGCGGCGGATGCTGTTGCCGCGCCGGAGGCCCCGGCAGAAGAGAATTAGGAAAAAATCAAGGAATAATAAAGGATTTTGCACCCCGCCGCATAATAATTTATATAGCCGGTCGATGAGAAACGGGAGGTGGAGCAGGTGAAGCGGATCCAGCATCTGGTAAGCGATCCCACCTATCAGGAGTATATCCGTCGCAATGTGGAACAGGAAAAAGGCGATTCCCATTGCGATCATGATATGAGCCACCATTTCGATGTGGCCCGTATCACTTATATCCTGATTTTGGAGCAGAACGAGCTCAATTACTTTGTAAAGGAAGCCGGGTTGAGCAGCCGGCTGGCCGCCAAGGAAGTGATTTACGCCGCCGGGTTGTTGCATGATGTGGGCCTGTGGCAGCAGTATATAAGCGGTGAATGCCATGCCACCGTAAGCGCGCAGCTGGCGCGGAAAATGTTGCCCGAGGCCGGATTCGGAGCGCATGAAATCGATATCATCTGCCGCGCCGTGTTCGAACACAGCTCCCCCAGCCGCGAGATGAGCTTTTTGGGAGAGCGCCTGCACCGCGCGGGCAATCTGGCCCGCAATTGTGCGGTATGTGAGCATTTTGACAACTGTTCCAAGCCCAACACCAGAGAATTCAGCATTAACGGCTTTGCCTATTAGCATCATGGTAGCGCCCGGGGATGAGCCTTTTGAGCGGCTTGTCCCTTTATTTTTAAGGAGGGCATCATGGGTGGGCACCATATTATCGAAATTAGAAATCAGCGCGAAGCCGTCAGGCTGTTGGAACAACTGGGCGCCAGCCGGCAGTCGTGGCGCTATATGCTGCCTAAAGCGGACTTTTTGGCGTTGCGGTTAAAAAGCATCGGCGCGCCGGCCGCCAATATTATCAAACAGGAAATGCTGGCCCGGGGTGGCGAGGCGGTGGTGTGGCGCGAGGCGGTGCTGGGAAAAGGCGAAGGCGATATCCTGCTGCTCGGTACCCGGCAGCACTATGAACTCCTGCTGACCAAATTAAAGGGACAGCCCTTCGGGTTGGCGGCAATGGCGCAGGAAATTAAAAACCTGCTGACCGAACGCAAGGCGTTCGTCATGAGCCTGCCCCACGGCCGGGAGCTGGCCTGGGGAAGCGGTACCCTGCTGATGGGCATTATCAACCGCAGCCCCGAATCCTTTGCCCACGGCGGACGGCGGGAAAGCAAGGCGGAGGCGTTCAAACGTGCTCTGACCATGGTCAACGATGGCGCCGACGTTATAGATGTGGGCGGCAATTCCTCCCGCCCCGGCGGCACGTTCGTTTCCGCCGCCGAGGAGCGCAGGCGGGTGCTGCCGCTGGTAAAGGCGCTGTCACAGGAAGGGGTTATAGTATCGGTGGACACCTTCCGGGCCGAAGTGGCAGAAGCAGCCATTGACGCCGGGGCTCATATCATCAATAATATAGGCATGTGGCAGTTGGATTCCGGTCTGCTGCCGCTGTTGGCGCGGTACGGCTGCCCGACGGTGCTGATGCACAACCGGCTGCATGTGGAATTTTACCCCGGGGAAGATGTTATCGGCGCCATGATCGACGATTTGCAAAAAGCTGTGGCCCAGGCGGCTGAGGCCGGGCTGCCGGCGGAAAAGATTATCCTTGATCCCGGTTTTGGTTTTGGCCTGGGCGGCGAAGAAGACCGGCAGATATTGCGGCAATTGAAAGCGTTTACCGGCCTGGGGCGTCCCCTGTTGGCCGGGGTGTCGCGCAAGCGTTTTGTCGGGCAGGAGCGGGGGCTGCCTCCCGAGGAGCGGCTGGAGGGCTCTCTGGCGGCCATGACACTGGCCATCAATGCCGGCGCCGATATGCTGCGGGTACACGATGTGGCAGCGGCCCGCCGGACAGCCAATGTGTGTGACGAGGTATTAAAAATACAGTAAATGAGGGAAAAAGCGACTATATAGTAATCGTTCTTTTCCGCGCCATAAAAAATATACGTAAATGAATAAAAAAGCTTGTCAATTCCTATATATTATGATATTTTAAACGGTACCACACTATGAATGAACGTATTTATATAAGTATGGGTTCGAATCAGGGCGATTCGTTGCGGTTATTACAGGAAGCGCAGCAGATGATTGCGTTATTGCCGGAAACGGAACGGGTGGATTGTTCCTCGCTGTATCTGACGCCGCCCTGGGGCAACAGCCACCAGCCGGACTTTATAAATCAGGTGATGGAACTGAAAACGGAGCTGGCCCCTTTAAAACTATTGGCCGCGCTCAAGGACATTGAAATCAAATTGGGACGCCGGAGAACTGAACGCTGGGGTCCCCGTAATATAGACCTGGACATCCTGCTGTACGGACAGGAGGTCATAAAAGAGCGGGAATTGACGATTCCCCATCCGTACATGAAACAACGGTTGTTTGTACTGATCCCGCTGATGGAAATCGCACCGGATTGCGTGTTTCCCGATGGGGATTCAATCCAGGAGGTGTTTGATAGGCTAGGACCCCCCGATGGTGAGACGCCATTCAGAAAGCTGGACCCGGACGGGCTTCTTGCGTAGAGAAACCGCGGTCTGAGGTCGCGCCTGTATCCTTATTGACGTTGACAGTTTAAAGACCATCCCGCTTAAAATATTGACCTTAACGCTACTTTATTGGGCATATAAGGCACAAACACGAGTAACAAGCGTGATGCGAAAGACTGGGGAGCGCCGGGAGCAGGACGAAAAAGCGAAAGCAGGCGCAATGAACGGACCCCTGCTTTCCTGAGGAGGAAAAACCATTGAAACGTTTTGGCATAGTCGGAGCGGGAGTCGTGGGCACCGCTCTGGGCATAATCCTGTGCGAACAGGGTTGGGAGTTGTGCGGCGTGCATGACGCCCGCCCCGAAGCCGCACAGCAGTTGGCTGAGCGTACCGGAGCCGCGGTTATGGAACCCGATGCTGTGGCGCGCCGGTCTGAGATATTGTTTATTACCACCAATGACGGCGCCATAGAGGATGCCGCCAGTTGTCTGGCCGAAGCGGGAGCCTTTGGGCCGGGGCAGACCGTGGTGCATATGAGCGGAGCGCAGACCTCGGAAAGCCTGCGTGCCGCCCAGGAATTGGGTGCCTATGTTTTATCGGTCCATCCGCTGCAATCGTTCGCCAGCCCTGAGATGGCGCTGCAAAACCTGCCCGGCTCGGTGTTCAGCATCGAGGGCGAAACGGCGGCATATGATGTGGCCGTAGATTTGGTAGAAACGCTGGGCGGAGAGTATTTCTTTATCGACAAAAGCAGCAAGCCCCTGTATCACGCCGGGGCCTGCGTGGTTTCCAATTATCTGGTCACCCTGGTGGACCTGGGGGTCAAGCTGCTGGAAAACACCGGCATTCCCCGCGAACTGGCCACCAAATCCCTGATGCCCCTAATATGCGGGACCGTGAATAATATTGATAAGATCGGAGTTACCAAGGCGCTCACCGGTCCGATTGCGCGCGGCGATTTATCCACCGTGGTCAAGCACTTGAACTGTATGGCCGAACAGGCACCGGAGCTGTTGCAGATTTACAGCCGCCTGGGACTGGAAACGGTAAAGATAGCGAAGAACAGAGGTAACATCAGCGCCAAGGATATGGAGGCGCTGCAACACGTTTTTGCGCGGGAGCTTACCGGCATAGCGGCCGTAAAGTAAGGAGGCCATATCATGGCAGCAATAACCACAGCTGATATCAAGGCAAAAAAAGCTA
>JAUNBV010000181.1 GCA_030526885.1 Syntrophomonadaceae bacterium | reverse complement strand
ATGCGGATTGGTGCGCCCGGAGCCTAAATAGCGCCATCCGGATGGACAACAGGGGTCATAACAATACTTACGACTAATCACTCGGACCCCGCCGCTTACATATCTTGCCATTATAAACACCTCCTAAATCATTAGCATTATGCCTTATTGTATGCCGCCATTACATAAACGTTCCAGCTCAAGGAGGCCGGGGCCGCCAAAACCAATACGCTTTAAACCGCCAAAAAACCGGAGCCCATGCCAGCCCCGGTTCATTAATAACAATGCCTTATTATCCTTAATAAGCTCTTACCGGCAGACACGCCGCAAGCGCGCCGCTGCTACCAATAATATCCGCGCAGGCGAGCCCGCTCACAAAACGTATTATAATAATTCCGGCTCAGGGGAATCTCCGGGTTATCATCCCGCAGCGTTATGATCCAGGAGCGGCTGGACATGGAGTGTAGCCCCAATACATAATCAAGATTAATGATATAGGATGCATGGGTGCGAACGAACTGGGATGGTAGCTTTTCCAGCAGAGCCTTGATGGGATTATTAGTCTCATAACATTTATTATCAGCACAGTATATTACGCTCTTGCGCGCCTCGCGGCCTATCCACACCACTTCGTCGCACCTCAGAAACAATGTCCCCATGGCACGCGTCCTGAAAACCAGCCGGCCGGCTTTATTGATCTGCTGGCGGGACAGTATTTTTCCCACCGCAGACAAGAGTCTCTCTTTATTAATTGGCTTCAGGACAAAATCATACGGATGTACCGCAAAGGATTCAAGAGCATACTTACCATACCCCGTAACAAAGATAAACTCCGTATCGGGACTTATCTCGCGAATAAATCTGGCCGCGTCTATCCCTGAGTGAGCGTCCTCCGCTCCTAAATCGATATCAAGCAAAGCGAGCTGAGGTTGGGAAGCTATCGCCGTTTTTACCGCCTCGGGAGTGTTGGAAGACAGTAAAACCGTATCGACTAAAGGATGGCTGTTAACCACTCGCCCCAGAAACTCACGCGAATTGGCTTCATCGTCAAGTATCAATACCCGATTCATAGTTCACCTCTGCGCAGTCAACCCTACGGCTGATAGAAAATTACCAGCCATTTAGGCGCCGCCCAAGCGGTGCCTGCTGCCGCCAATACCAGTATGTTGGCCAGAAGTGTTATAATAAACATCTTTGAACGCTTTTTCACGCCGCTTCTCCCTCCTCCTTTTCGAATATTTTATCAATAAAGCCCATTAGTGTATACCCTGCCGGACTCATTAATAACAAGCTGATGCCAGCGCCCGCCACCAGCGCCTGAGCCGCTGTGCCGTATGCCTGCAAGAAGCAAAAACCCGTAGCCATACTCCACAGCAATAAACACCGCGCCATGATTCGCTTGCGCTGCCGCCGCACCTGCGGATCGGTGATAGGATATTTCTCGGTATCCGCCGGCACCCAGCGCGCCACCGCCCAAACTCCCAGCAATAAACCCGCGCCCGCAGCTCCGGCCAGTACCGGGGACGGCCATATAGCGGCTGCCGCCCCCCATGCGGGTCCCAATATCAGGATGCAGCTGACAGGCAGGCAACAGGCGAAACTTGCCAGATGCGGCCCCCCGCCCCATATGCGGAAGGGAATGAAAATGGCCAGAAACAGCAGGGTGGTTTTCATCAGCCCCAGCGCCGCCGCCAACCCCAGGATAACCACCAGGCTGATACCCTGTATGATAATCAATTCCAGGCCCAAAGCATACGTTGCCGCTTTTTCCTCCGTATTCAGGGTATCGGCAATGCTTTGGCCCCAGCGCAGGGATAATTCATGAATCATGGTTCCTATCTCCTTGTCCGTCCGGCAAAATCAGGATCGCACGGGTGCGCCTGCCACTGGTTATGGTTATACTGCCCCCATATGCCTCCGCCAGATGGCGCACGATATACAACCCGTAGCCCCGGCTCTCGGCCTCCCGGCTGCTGAAGCCGGGTTCAAATATGTGGGGCAAATCTTCAGCGTCAATAGACTGACCGTTATTGGTGACCTCTAAGCGGAAAACACCGCCCTCATAGTCGATGATTATGCTTACTTCCGGCTGCTCATCCAGACTGGCGGCCTCAACGGCATTGTCCAGCAGATTTCCCAACATGCTACACAAATCGGCCTCCCTTACCGGCAGCGCAAACATAGTCCCCTTTATGGCAGTGGTAAAGCTGATGCCCTGTTGCCGGGCCAACTCGCGCTTGTTGTTAATAAGAATTGACAACACCGAGCTAGATATATAAAGGGCATCAGTCCCTGGCTGATAATCATCGCTCATTCCTTCAATGTACGCCGCAGCCTCCTCCGCCCGCCCCAACTCTACCAGGGCCTGGATAGCGCACAGATGGCGAGCATATTCGTGACTCCGCATACGGGCATCCTGCAAAAAAAACTCCATCATCTGCAAATGCCCTTTCATCATCTCGGACGTTGCTTGATAGCGTGCGGTGTGCTCAATGTTTTTGATGGCAACTATGCTAAAAATAGT
>JAUNBV010000032.1:3160-14625 GCA_030526885.1 Syntrophomonadaceae bacterium | reverse complement strand
GGTCGATTTACCCACATTGGGTCGTCCCACCACGGCAACAGTCGGTTTAGACATCAGGCATCCTCCACTTCAGTAAGCAGTGCTTGATATATCATTATGGTCTAAAACCCAACTATTGACAACCCCCTACCTGCGTTATTCCCACCGCGACGGAAAAAGTGGGCCACCGACTGCGGCAGTCACACGCCGGATATCTAAATAAGAATCAAGGGGAAGCGACGTCCTCCTATTACGCCCTGGCGGAGCGCTTCCCCCTCGGCCGTCTGACGCCGTGAAACCCTACTTTGCCTTGGGGCCGTGGTTGAGCCAGTACCAACCCCCGCCGGCAATGGCTACCGCGAGCAGGATTAGCACTGCCGCCACATAACCGTTTTTGCTCTCCTGCTCCGTATCAAGCGGCTTGCGCACAGCTCCCGGCGTTCCCTCATCCGCGGCTGTGTTTTCCCCCGCATCGTTGATGGTTCCCGCTCCCGGCGCGTTACCCTCTCCCGTTTCCGATTCCGACGCCTGGGCCGCCTTTAGTCCGTAAACTTCAGCCAGCATATCGGCAAACTGTTCCACGCCCTGCTCGGCTTCCTCCTTGGTATTGGTGTGCGTGCCCACCTCGATCAAAAGAGCATGGGGGCTCAAATCCTGATTATAGTCGCCCTTGCCCACATAGATTCCGTTCGACAGGCCTGGTTTTATTTCGTCCATGGCGCTTTTGAGCTGTTTGGCAAATTCCAGGTTGTTCTTCATATTGGGGTTCTGGCTGCCCACCACGATCTTGATACGGGTGGCGTCCTCGCCCTCCACCGTGGTCTCATATTCCCCCGCGCTGGTAGCGTCGCGGTGGACATCGATGATAAGATCCGGCCGGTTTTCCAGCAAGTCCAGCGCCGTGCCGCGCGAACGGCTGTAAGCGTTTATATCATGCGGGTCATGCGCCTCCTCACTGTATTCCACAATGAAACCATGCTGCTCCAGCGCCTGCACAAAGGCCGCCCCCACGTCATAGATGCCGCCCTCGCCATACTCGCTCTCCACACCGTCGCTGGGGATATATGATTCATCGCTGTGGGTGTGATAGATGGCCACCACCGGCGCCACCGACTCCACCGGCACCACGCCGCTGATGTCCGCCCCCAGCGTGGAGGCGCGGTGAGCGGGCAAGGTCTCGTCACCGTCATAGCGGCACCAGGCGATGCGCCCTTCCACCTTCACCACTTCCCAGCGGTGATTATCGCGGTCGATATAGATATCTCCCTCGTTCACCTGCAGCGAGGTCTCATGGATCAAAGCCCCATCCGAGTCCAGTAGGCGATAATAATGATCGCCGTCCGTCTCCATATGCGAAGCCGCCGCCGGAATAAGTCCCCCACAGCAAACCATTATTACCGTGGCCAACGCCACCAACCATAACGCTCGCTTCATCATCTATTCCTCCTGCCCTTCAAATTCCACCTGCGTATCTTTTTGCACGTTACACTCGTTTATGAGCCCCGATTCGACCGGCTGCGGTTTCACCTTCTGCACATTGCACTCATTTATCATGACCCCGACTTCCTTGGCCTCCGTTATCGCCTGCGCGTTACATTCATTCACCGCCAGCGGCGGGTCCGAATCCGGAGGGATGGTGGGTATATTTTCGTTATTGAGCAACACATCGTAATCGGTCTGTTCCTCCTCCTGATCCTCGGGCGGCTGATCAGACCCGGCGGCGGCGGCAGGATTCGAAGCGTCCATCATCTGCCCCGCCTCCATATTGAACCCTGACGGCTCCGGCTGCGGTTTTTGCAGGTGTTTTATCAACTCGGGAGCGCGCCCCTCGGTGCGAGGCCCGCCCTGTACCCGTTCCAAAATCTCGCCCACCACTTCCGCTATGACCACCGCCAGAATACCGGCCAGCACCAGAGCGTCAAAAAAGCCCGCCCCCCCTACGCGCACCGTCGCGGCGGTGCCGGTGCGCAGCAGGAATACATAGCGCCCGATATCCAGAGAAAACACTCCCAGCACCGCGGCGATAAATGCGCTGCGCCGCGAACGCCCCGCCAGATAACCGCTGGCCGCCGCCACCAGGGGATAGATATACAAGGGGTCCAACACAATCTCCTCCGGATTAGCCCCCAGCAACCGCGTCAAAAGATACAGCACCGCCGCCGTGACCAGCGACGCCAATATCGCCCGCCAGCGTTCAAAGCCGGTGCCGGCCGTCACGATCAGCCACACCGCCAGCCCGATAAAAATGGTGCCGCCCACATTGATAACCACCCGCTGTCCCAGGGGGATATCAATGAAACTGCCCACTATTACCGCCCCGATGATGACCAGCGCCGCCTTATCGCTCAATCGCAGCCGATCCAGCACCCGCTGTGCCGCGCCGAAATAAACCAAAATTGATACCGCCAACAAAGCCACCAATCCCGCAGGAAAACTTGCCGCCATATTTGAACCATCCCTTTCCGCCATAAAAATTAAGCCCGGACAAATGCTTTAAAAACATATCCGAGCTTATACTGCCAAAAACTTTATGCTTTTATGTACCTAAAGACCGCATCAGCCACGCCGGATTCCCAATAAGGGCTGGGCGAAGAAATTATTTTATGCGGCCCGGAGCGGCAATGACCGCATGTAAGCGCAATGCCGCCTTGGCATACCCTAATTGCATCCCGGGCAGTAGGCGTATATCTTTAGCTGGTGGTTTACTACCCGGTAGCCTTGCGCCTCCAGATGTTGCTCCAGAGGGTGGAGCAGGTCCTCGCCTACTTCGGTTATCCTGGCGCAGCGGGGACAGACGATGTGATGATGGCGATGGGGCTCGTCCACCGCCATTTCATAGCGGTATTTACTGTCGTCAAACGCCATCTTATACAGGATATCCAGTGACGACAGTTTTTCCAAGGTGCGATAAACGGTGGCGATGCCCAGGTTGGGGGCATAGCGGCGAGCCGCCATCAACACTTCCTCGGCAGTGAGGTGTTCCCCCGGATGCTCCTGCATGACGGTGAGTACGGCACGGCGCTGGCTGGTCAGCCGGTAGCCGGCGTCATTCATTTTCGCGCGAATAGTTTTTTCCAACATGGCATTCCCTCCTCAATAAATTGGCGGTTCCATATCCCGCAGTCCGTCTACGTGCACAATGGTACGGGCATAAAAACTTTCGTCGATCAGTTTCTCCACTGTTTCAGCCAAATCATGCGCCTGCTGGCGGGGCATGGCATTATCAATTTCCAAATGCAGCGATATCATCCGATTGGCGCCGTACTCGTGTACGCAGATATCGTGCGTCCCCACTACTCCGGCCTGTGTCATGGCCAGGGCGCTGATCTCCTCTAACTGCTTGTCGTCCTGTTCCCCGATGAGCTTGGAGCCCGCTTCGCGGAATATCTCGACGCCGGTCCAGATGATGAGCAGCGACACGCCGATGCCTAAAATCGCGTCCACCCGGTTATATCCGTAAAAGGAAGCCACAATGGCTACCGCCACCAGGGCCGAGGCGATGGCGTCGGTGCGGTGGTGCCAGGCATCGGCAATCAAGGCGGAGGACTTTATGGTCTCACCCATATGGATGCTCAAGCGCGACATCAGTTCCTTGAGCAAGGCGGCCGCCACCATAATAATAGCTACCAACCAGGTGCCCTGCACCGGGGCATTGCTGTAAAAACGTTCGATGGAACTCTTACCGAAGCCGAAGCCTATCGCGATCAGCATGATGGCGATAATCAGGGAAGCGATGTATTCGATCCGCCCGTGCCCAAAGGGATGCTTGTGATCCGCCGGCAGCGCCGACAGCCGGAAGCCCACCAGCACCACCAGCGAGGTCAGCACATCGGAGGCGGTGTGTACGGCATCGGCAATCAGCGAGATACTGTTGGACATAAAGCCCAAGAGAAGCTTGATGGCGCTGAGCACCAGATTGCCGATGATGCTCATCCAGGCCTCCAGATAAGCCACGGATTGTCTGCCCTGCGGGTCACTGATGTTCTCCGGCGCCTCCGTAAGCTGTAATTTTTTCATTATCATGTAATCGCTCATACGCTGGCTTAAGTTCATAAAACTCCCCATCCATTTATTAATTATGCTAATATATGCAAGGCTCCGGCGCGGCGTCAGATTAAAAAAACCGCGGGACTGCAATTTTCATTGTAGTAGTCCCACGGTCAATTCCGCTGCTCACATGAGCCCAGCCTCCGGCCTGACTGTTTTCCCTATCATTTTATCCTTGTATCGCAAGTTATTTTAGCATAATGGCTGTATGGGGGCAAGCATTATTTTAAATATTTTATCAATAATGATTATCAATGGCAGCATCAGTGATTGTGTTTGCGTTGATCCTTAATATCGGCTGCCGCTTCCAGCTCTTCCATCCAGGCGTTGATTACCTCGTTTTGCTTCTGGTTGAGCACCGTGGTCTTCAGGGTTTCGTACTGCTCGGCATATTCCTCCTCGCTGCCGGTCACGGCGGCGCCGGATTTGATGATATGGAAACCGTGCTCGCTGACCACCAGTTCGGGATAAATCTCATTGGGGCCCAAGGTAAGCGCGGGGGTTTTAAACTCTTCCACCCACTGGCTGTTGGCATTGCCCACCCCCAGAGCGCCGCCGATGCTGGCGGTGCCGTCAGTGCCGAATTCCGCTGCCAGGGCGGCAAAGTCCTCGCCATCCTTTACCCGTTTGAGCACGGCCTCGGCCTCGGCCTCATCCGCCATCAGGATATGGTATATCTCCACGCCGCTTGCCTGCTCGTCGTAATAGGCTCTTACTTCCTCATCGCTGACGGTGATATCGGCGATCAGCGGTGCGGTGAGCTGCTCATAAAGCGTTGAGGTTCTGATTTCCTTAACCAAAAAGGCTTCATCCACCCCCAACTGGTTCAGATAGAGCTGGTAGCCGTCCACGCCGCCAATGTTGGCGCTTTCCTTGATATATTCGAGCTGGGCGTCGATGTAAGCCTGATCGGGAACTATGTCCTGAGCCGCCGCTTCCTGCTCCAGCAGGATTTCGGATACCATGTAGTCAAAGCACATATCCTCAATGCTGTGATACAGGTCGGCATATTCCTCGGAATAAAGGTCAATGCCATAAGCCTGGTACTGGCTCTGATACTGGCTCACCGTGAGATCCACCCGTTTGTTAAAGTCGTTTGCATCAATCGGCTCTCCATTGACCAAGCCGACATCGCCGCCCGGAGCGGCGCCGTTGCCCGAAGTATCACAGCCCGCCAGCCCCCAGGCCAGCATTCCGATCAGAACCAACATCAATATTCTCTTCAAATAGTCCAACCCCTGTCTTTCATATTTGCTGATATATACGCTTATTATAGCACAGCCTTATGGCCACCCCCAAATTATTTGCGGGTTCCGCGCTTATGCCGTGTTTTGATTGCAAATCCTTGCATACTATCGCCGTTTTTATGGTATACTGTTATCCAGTTGCAAACACTTGCATTAATGCCGGGAGGTTTAAATCGAACTGATGAAACATTTTATCACCGCCCTGATTCTATTGCTGACGCTGTGCCTGCCGCTCGGCGGGTGCGCCCACGATACGCAAACGGCGGACAGCGCCGCTGTCAGCAAAGCCACTATCCGCGTAGCGGTCTCCATCGTGCCGCAACAGACGTTTATCCACAAGGTGGGGGGAGAGCGGGTCAGCGTAGTCACCATGATACCGCCCGGCTACAGCCCGGAGACGTATGCGCCGGGGCCCAGGCTGCTGCAGGAGTTCAGTGACGCGGATATTTATTTCACCATCGGCGTGGCCAGCGAGGAGACGGTGCTGGCTTCCGCGCTGGACTTGAATCCGGCCCTGCGCGTGTGTGACCTGGCGGCGGCGGCGGAAGCCGAATATCCTGCTTTGGAGCTGGTGCCGGGGGAAAAGGACCCCCATGTGTGGATGTCGCCCCGCCGGGTAATCCCGATGGTGGAAACGGCGGCGCGGGAATTGGCGGCACTGGACCCGGATAATGCGTCGTATTACTTTGATAACGCGCGCGCCTACGCGGCGGAATTGGCGGCGCTGGATGCGGAGATTGCTTCCGCGCTGGACGGGCTAAAGCAGCGCACGTTTATCGTATTCCACCCTTCCATGGGCTATTTCGCGGCGGATTACGGCCTCTCCATGGCGGCCATAGAGGAACACGGCAAGGACGCCACCCCGCACAGCCTGCAAGATATCATCGACCTGGCCCAGGCAGAGAGCATTAGAGTAATTTTTTATCAGGAAGAGCATGACAGCCGGCAGGCGGAAACCATCGCCGCCGAAATCGGTGGGCAAACGGAATGCATCGCGCCGCTGGCCGCGGATTATATAGACAACCTGCGGACTACCGCCGCGGTATTCAAACGAGTTTTGGGGGACTAAAAAAATGCCTTCCCACGCCCATGAAATCCGTATCGAAAACCTGTCCGTGTTTTACGGCCCCCATTGCGCGCTGGAAAACGTGAGCCTTTCCATCGCGGCGGGCGAGTTAGCAGTCATCATCGGGCCCAACGGGGGGGGGAAGAGCACACTGTTAAAGGCCATTTTGGGCTTGGCGCCGCTCCACCGCGGCCGCATCCTCATCGACGGGCAGGCACTCCCCGAGACTCGTCCCGCTATAAGCTATGTGCCGCAGCGGGCCGCCATAAACCCCTCCTTTCCCATCAGCGTGCGCGAGGTGGTGTTACAGGGGCGTATGCCGGCCCGCCTGGCCCCGGCGCATTCCTTTTCCCGTAAGGATCGGGAGCTTACCGAGGAATACATGCAGCGGCTGGAAATAGGCGATCTGGCCGGCCGCCAGATTGCCCGGCTATCCGGCGGCCAGTTACAGCGGGTGCTGCTGGCGCGGGCGCTGGTACGGCAAGCCGGGTTGCTGCTCTTGGACGAACCCACCGCCCATTTGGACGCGGTAGCGGGCGACCAAATATTTCGCCTGCTGCAAGACCTGAAACCCGGGGTAACGGTGTTGATGGTAAGCCATGACACGCGCCCCCTGAATGCGGAGGGTGTCCGCGTCATCGGGCTGAACCGCCGCCTGTTTTACGAAGGGCCGCCCGGCTTAAGCCCGGAACTGCTGATGCGCCTGTACGCAGGCCGTCATTCCTAGCGCCCGTTAGCCCGTGCCCCTCCGGGACGCGGTGGTGATGGTGGGATAGCGGTTATTAAATAATTCTTCACCCTAAGCGCTGATAAAGGAGCGTAATGATGTTCGAAGCCATAATGAACTATACTTTTTTGCAGCATGCCCTGCTGGCCGCCGTGCTGGCCAGCGTGGCCTGCGGCATCATGGGCACCATCATTATAGAAAAAAACCTGCTGATGAGCAGCGGCGGCATCGCTCATACCGCCTTTGGCGGGGTGGGCCTGGGCTATTTTCTGGGCATCGACCCCATGCTGCCGGCCACCGTGTTCTCCACTGGCGCCGCGCTGGCTATCGTGGACTTAAACCGCCGCGAGGGCATCAACGCCGACAACCTGATCGGCATGTTCTGGCCGCTGGGCATGGCCCTGGGCATCCTGTTCATCGCCTTTACTCCCGGCTATCCCCCGGACGTGAACTCCTACCTGTTCGGCGATATCCTCACCGTGGCCTCCGGCGACCTGAAAAACATGCTGGTGTTGGACCTGATAATCATCGGGGTGGTGTGGCTGTGTTATGACCAGCTTTTGCTGTGGCTGTTCGACGAGGATTTCGCCACCGCTATCGGCATGAAAAACCGTTTCATGGAATATGTGATATATTTCCTTATCGGGCTCACCGTGGTGGTCATCATCCGGGTGGTGGGCATCATCCTCATCCTGGCCCTGCTATCCGCGCCCCCTACCATCGCGCGGATGTTCAGCTATAATTTTAAACGTATCATGTTGCTTTCCATGTTGTTGGGTCTGGTATTCTGCCTGTGCGGGCTGGCCTGCTCCTGGTATCTGGAACTGGCTACCGGAGCGTCCATCGTCATCATCGCGGTGCTGGGCTGGCTGCTGTCTTTGCCGCTCAGCCGCCTTAGTTCCGCGCGCAGGCACGGTACGGCACAGGAAGAGCAAGGGGATTTGGGTTTATGAGCAATATGGCGCATTGGGAACGGCTCTTAAAAGAAAAAGGTTATCGCCTCACCGCCAGCCGCCGGCTGATCCTCGAAGCGCTGTTGGCTCAGGACGATTGGGTCAGCGCCTCCGCCCTGCATCAGCAGTTGGGGGCGGCACATCCGGAAATAATCTTCTCCACCGTGTTTCGCAATTTGGAAAAGCTGTATGCCCTGGGCCTGCTGTGCCGGGTAGACCGGGAAAACAACAGCGTATTCGAATACTCGCTCAACGACGAACCCCACCATCATCACCACCTGATCTGCCGCGGCTGCGGCCATGTGGAGCCGCTCTACTTCTGCCCGCTGGAACAGCAAAACCCGCAGGCCTTCAAAAATTACTCCGCGCTGGAGTGCAAATTTGAAGTCTACGGGCTGTGCAAGTCCTGTACGCGCAAAATCACTTAGAATAAAAACCGAAAATCCCGGCTATCCCAAATCCAGTTCCATATCTTTATGGATTACGTTCTGTAAATCCGTGAACAGGCGGAGAAACTGATCCTCCGCGGTTAAAAACTCGCCCGTTATGGGGTCCTCCCGCAGTTTGTTATAGCTCAACTGCAAGTGGGCGGACTTGGTCTCGGAGATTTCCTCACCGGCCATCTGCGCCTGATTCAATTCCATCTGCAGTTGCTGGAAAGTCAGCATCCGCTGCGTGGCCTCTTCGTTGGACCTCAGAGCGCGGGTGGCGGCGGCATAGCGTATAAACACTTCATGGTCGCGGATGGCGCGGGCCAATTCATGCGCCTTATCATAGGGATTAGTGGCCATCTTCTCACTCCTCCTTTAAACTGTAGGGATGATAAACTCCTGCGGACCGGCCGCATAGGGAGCTATCTCGTAGTTGTTATACACCAGATGGATTCCGTCGGCGCTCATATACCAGCTCGCCTGCTCATAATCGTAGGTGCGGATGGTGTCCTCGTAATCCTCAAAGAAGAAATCGCCTTGCGCCAAACGCCCGGCGGTCTGCGCCAGTACCTCATCGACGATGCGTTGCTGCCAATCCTCGCCCAGCACGTCGGCCAAGCTCAGTTCTTGGCCGCCGGTAACGTCAAAGGAAAGACCGTCCACCAGCGTATTGGGGTGCGCCCCGTGCGTGTTCATATAATAAATGGTCTTGATGCTGAGGGTTTCGCCGTCGTTCAGCGTCTCCTCGTAGCTGCGTTCAAACGCGTAGGGGCTAAACCCTCCCATGGCGGGCTGGAGGGCAAATGCCTCCCGTTCCTCCTGCGCCCCTTTCACATAACCGGTTTCGGGGTCGGTCAGCTCCAGGATATCCTCCTCCACCGCCGCCTGAAAAGCGTCGTTGAGCTTAGCCCACGCTTCCCGCTCATCGAGGTTTTCTATCTGCGGCATGGTGCAAGTATACTCCACCAGCGCCGTGCCGTCGGTATCGGTATAGGTCTGCGAAAAGTCGGTGGGGATTAGCGCCGGTACGGCATCGGCAATCCCTTCATCGATATCGGCCCCTCCTGCGGGCCCGTCGTCGTTCACGGCGGAGCATCCGGCCAGCGCCAGCACCGCCATAGTCAACACACACCACAGGGTGACCGCTACACTCTTGTTCATGCATAACCCTCTCTTTCCGCTTAATAATGGATTATTCCCTGTAAAACCCCGACGATAAATGCGGTATAAAACAATCCGCCCAGCAGCAGCATGGGGGCGCTGATATGTTTACGGGTGCGCAGTTCTATAAACAGTAATCCGGCGGAAGCCAGCGCCAGCAGCGCCGCGCCCAGCACTCCGGCGCTGAGTTGCCAGTCGGTCAGCAGAATGCCGATGGCCGGTATCAGCGAGGACTGAAACACCATCGCGCCGGTGATGTTGCCCAGCGCCAGCGTATCCTTGCCGCGCGATACCCAGATTACACTGTTGAATTTCTCCGGCAGTTCGGTGGCCACGGGAGTGATGATCAGGGCCAGCACAAATGCCGCCACGCCGAAATGGAGCGCCACCGCGGTAATCGATTCCACAAACATCTCAGCGCCAAAAATGATGAGCCCCAAGGCCACCACCACCTGGGCGAACACGCGCCAGCGCGGCGGGTTTTCGCAGTTACGGGCGAAATAGCATTTGGGCAGCGTTTCCTCATTATCATCGTGCCGTTCCTGCTTCAGCAAGATGGTCACATACACGAAATAGGATATTATCAGCCCGCCCGCGATAACCAGCTGAACCCAGCGGTAATCGGGCGGAATGAGTCCCGCCGCCACCGCCACCAGGAATACGATAAAGAAATAGCCCAGGTCGCGGCTCATGGTGTCATAATGCGCCACCATCGTGGTGCCGGTCACGCGGCGCCGGCGAAAGCCCAGCACCGCCACGCCGGTAACGAACATCGCCAAAGTGGACAGCATCAGCGGCGCTCCTAAAATAGCGCCGATGCCGATTTCATGCCCGGCTCCGGCATCGGTGGCGAAGAGGATGGCGATGATGGGGATCAAAGTCTCCGGCAGCGCGGTCCCTACCGCGGCCAAAACCGAACCCACCGCGCCTTCGGACAGATTAAATATTTTTCCCAGCCACTCCACTCCGTTGACGAAAACTTCTGCGCCCAGCAGGATGATTCCCAGGCTTATGATCAGTAAAGCAATATCGCCCACTTATTAATACTCTCTCCTTAACTCTATGATTCGCAAAACCCGCCTATACGTAGCAGGACAAACCGCCGTCCACCATGAAGATGTTGCCGGTGAGCCATTTGGATTCGTCGGAGGCGAAAAATAGTATGGCGCCGTTCATGTCCTCAGGGTCGCCGGTGCGCTTCATGGGAAATTGCTTGTTTAGCTTATCCAGCTTGTTGTTGGCGGCCAGATGCTTGATCATGGGCTCCAGCATGGGGGTGATGATGTGCGAGGGACACAGACAGTTGACGCGGATTTCCGGCCCCAGCTCCGTAGCGGTGGCGCGGGTGGTCTGTACCACGCCTCCCTTCATGGCGCAGTAGGCGGACTGGTTCTTGGTGCCGAACATGCCTAAAATAGAAGCGATATTGATGATGCTGCCGCCGCCGCCTTCCCGCATCAGGGGCACATATTTCTGGGTCATGAAGTATACGCTCTTCAAGTCGATCTTATAGGTGGCTTCGAAATCCTCCTCCGTCACCTCCATAAAGGGCTTGACCATGGAGGAACCGGCGTTGTTTACCAGCACATCCACCCGGCCCCATTTTTCCCTTACTACATCCACGGTACGCTGAATCTCGGCCAGATCGGTGACGTCGGCGGAACAGGCCAGCCCTTCCCCTCCGGCGGCTTCAATGAGGGCGACGGTCTCCTCCAGCGGCGCCAAACGCCGGCCCACTACCATCACTTTAGCGCCTTCCGCGGCAAACGCCACTGCCGCCGCCTGTCCTATGCCGGTACCTCCGCCGGTGATCACTACTACTTTGTTTTCAAATCTCATTTCTTCAAATCTCCT
>JAUNBV010000032.1:0-3150 GCA_030526885.1 Syntrophomonadaceae bacterium | reverse complement strand
AGTCCACATTAAATACATTCTTTCCTGCTCATACATATGATTGATCCACCTGGATTACCGCAAAGTATTGCGGGCCTATTTCTTTGACCGCCCGGCGCATGGCTTTGACTACCTCTTCATCGCTCAGGCGGAAGCTGGCCGGCACCACCACATCGAATATGAGATTGGTATGGGTGGGGCCGGGGACCACGCGAAAATCATGAATCATCAGCTCCGCATCAAGCGCCGTGGCCAGCTCAGCCACCTTTTCCCGCAGGCCCACGGTGAAGGCGTCATTTACCGCGATGGGGTCCATGTGAATGGTGGCCAGGCAATCAAGCTCTTCCCTAAGCTCGGTTTCAATGAGGTCGATTTCATCATGTATCTCCAGTATGTCGC
The DNA here is from genome assembly GCA_030526885.1 of Syntrophomonadaceae bacterium. GTDB lineage: Bacteria > Bacillota > Syntrophomonadia > Syntrophomonadales > Syntrophomonadaceae > JAUNBV01. The sequence goes on along the minus strand of JAUNBV010000032.1, from coordinate 2,772 downwards.
GGTCGGACGGCACTTCGACATGTAGGGAAATCATCAGCCGGCCGGGGCCGTAATCATGCACCACCAGGTCGTGAATGCCGCTGACCATTTCATGCGCCATCACCATATCCTGGATTTTATGCACCAACTCCGGCTTGGGCGGCTGTCCCAGCAAGGGATTAAGCGTATCGCGGGCCGCGCCGAAACCGGCGTAAAGAATGAACAGCGATACCAACACTCCCAGATAACCGTCGATCAGCCAGCCGGTAAAATAGGTCACGCCCAGTCCCAGCAATACCACCCCGGTAGCGGCGGCGTCGGACAGGCTGTCGGTGGCGGCGGCGCGCATGGGCGCGGAATCGATGCGCGCCCCCAGCTTGCGGTTGAAAAAAAACATCCACAATTTGATGAGCACCGCCGCCAGCATGATAATGACGGTAAACAAGCCCAGGGACACTTCCTCGGGATTAATTATCTTTTGCACCGAAGCGCGGAACAGTTCTACGCCCATCAGCATGATGATGATGGCAATGACAAAGCCGGATATGTACTCTATGCGCCCGTGCCCAAAGGGATGGTCGGGGTCGGCGGGGCGGCCCGCCATGCGGAAGCCGATAACCGTGATAATGGAGGAACCGGCGTCGGACAGGTTATTGAAAGCGTCGGCGGTAATGGCGATGGACGCGGTGATGATGCCGGCGGCAAACTTGGCGGCAAACAGCAGCAGGTTGAGCGCGATGCCGGTCACCCCGCCCATCACCCCATAGCGCTCCCGCACCGCCGGGTCGCCGATATCCTCCGGGTTTTTAATGAACAGCCGAATCAGTAATTCCGTCATAGCGCGGCCTTTCCCGCCGGTGCAGCCGGGAAATCAAGGTTTTCGATAAACCGCTGCTGAAAATCCCTCTTATTAGCCAGTTCCACCGCGGTGCAGTCCCGGCGGACGTTAGCCGCCGCTTCGCGCTCCCCGTCGCCCAGCAACAGCTTTAGCGCGCCCACCGCAGCGGCGTTGCCGATATTTATGATCCGCTCGCGTTTAACGTCGGGCAGCAGGCCGATGCGCACCGCCGCTTCGCTGCTGATACAACTGCCAAAAACCCCGGCCAAATAAATCCGGTTCAATTGCTCCGCGCGCAGCTTGGCGTCCTGCAACAGCAGCTCGATAGCGGTGCGCAGGGCGGATTTGGACATCTGCAGATTGCGGATATCCTCCTGATCAATAGTGATATTCATGCCCGCGTTGTCCTCCGCCGCCACCAATACCAGGCAGCGGCCGCGCGTTCCTTCCGGCGCGAGTTCATAGGCCGCCGCCGACTCGCTTATGATGCCGTGGCCATCGATGAGCCCCTCATCGAGCAGCAGCGCCAGCAGCTCAATCAGCCCCGAACCGCAGATGCCCTTGACCGGGCCGCCGCCGATGACGGCAGGGACGAGGCGTCCTTCTTCCATATGCCAGTGATCTATGGCTCCCGCCGCCGCCCGCATGCCGCAGGTGATGCCGGCGCCCTCGAACGCCGGGCCCGCCGCCGCCGAAGCCGCGTAATAGCGCCCTTCATGGTACAGCACGATTTCGCCGTTGGTGCCGATATCGATGAACATATACTTATCCTCTTCCCCGGGAGGCAGGGCCAGCAGCCCGGCAGCGGCGTCGGCGCCCACAAAGCCCCCCAGCTGTGGCGGGATATATAGCTGAGCCAGCGCATCGGCGTCCAAATCGGCGTCCGCCGCCTTGCACTCCAGCGCGCCGGAAAAAATGCCGTTGTAAGGGGCGGCGGCAAATCCGTTTACCGGCAGGCCCAGCAGAAAATGCAGCATCACCGGATTACCCACCGCGCAGATTTTCATCACGGCGGCGTTTTCCCCCGCCAGCGGCAGCAACTCGGCGCTCATGCCGTTGAGCTGATTCACCAGTATCTGATGCAGCAGCGTATGGCCCTGAGGCTGCTCCATACCGTAGCTGATGCGGGAAATGATGTCCTCGCCGTAAACGCGCTGCATATTAGTGCGGGAGTTTATGCCCACAATCTCTCCGCTTTCCAGATCGGCCATTACCGCCAGCAGGCTGGTACTGCCCACATCCAGCGCCAGGCCCAGCAGCCGCTGTTGCTGGCGGCGGGTGCCGATCCGGCAAAGCTCATCCCCCACCAGCAGGCCCTGCAGCTCCAGAGCCGGACGATTGGGGCGGTCCAGCGCATTCAGCTCCCGCAGGTCATCCAGGCTCACCGCCAGCCTCACGCCCTCGGGCAGCGCGGATTGCAGCCGGTCCCACAGCGGGCGGGGATAATCCGGCTGCTGCCCGGGAATGAGCAGATTAATGTTCCTTATGTATGAACTGTCAGGCGCCATCCGCTGCAGCAAGGATATCTTGCCCTTGCCCGGTCCCGCGTCCAGCGCGCGGTCCATATAAACGGTAACATCGCCTTCGGCGCGGGCGGCGCAGGCCAGCCGCCATGAAGAGCGCAGCTCATCCGGCATCAGCTGGTCGTGTTCCGACGCGGTCAGGGCGCTGACCGGCCCCTCCACCTTGACCTTGCACTTGCCGCAGGTGCCTTGACCACCGCAGGAACCGCGGCTGTACCATCCGCTGCCGGCGATGACATCCCATAGTCTTTTGCCCACCGGCGCCCATAGTTGCACTTCCTGTCCGTCCGGAGCTTTCAGCGTGACTCGAATGGTATCCGTCGTCATTCCCTGCTCTCCCCCTTCTCAAGCCTGCCCTTAGTATAACACAGCCGCCGCCCATAAATAAGAAAAAAACCGCTCATCAAAGGCGCACTAAAGCGCGCTGCCAAC
>JAUNBV010000031.1:10892-14682 GCA_030526885.1 Syntrophomonadaceae bacterium | reverse complement strand
GGGAATTGATTTTATTGCCGCATCCTTCGTGCGGGACGCGGATGCCGTAAAGGAGATCAAGGCGATCTTGAAGGAGAATGGGGCGGAGCACATCGATGTGATCGCCAAGATCGAGAACAGTGAGGGAATCCAGAATATTGACAAGATCATCAATGCGGCTGACGGGATCATGGTGGCCCGGGGGGATATGGGAGTAGAGATTCCGGCGTATGACGTTCCCCATGTGCAGAAAATGATCGTTCAGAAGTGCAACCAGAAGTATAAACCGGTCATCATTGCCACCCAGATGCTGGATTCCATGATAACCTATCCCCGCCCCACCAGAGCGGAGGTCTCGGATGTAGCCAATGCCATATTTGATGGAGCCGACGCTATAATGCTGTCCGGTGAGACCGCAGCCGGCGCTTACCCGGTACAGGCGGTGGAGATGATGGCCCGCGTGGCTAGCCGGGCGGAAGAGGGCCTGCCCTGGCGTGATCTACTGCTGTTTAGGGAAGCGGAGCTTTCAACCTCTTTGACCGATGCTATCAGCTATGCCACCTGTGCCACCGCCGCACGGCTGGATATTAAAAAAATCATCACCCTGACCCGTAGCGGCCGAACTTCGCGCCTTATCGCCCGCTACCGGCCGGAAGCCGATATCGTGGCCGTTACCCCCAATCCCAGAGTGATGCGGAAGCTGGCCTTATGCTGGGGGGTATATCCCGTATTACAGGATGAATGGCAGACGGGCAGCAGCGATGCGCTGATGACGGAAGCCTTGCGGCACAGCGAAGATAAGGGTTATATCAGGCCCGGGGACATGGTGGTAATCACCGGCGGCAGCGTAGCCGGTTTTTCCGGCGCTACGAATATGATAAAAGTACAGCGGGTAGGACAGGTGCTGGCCGAAGGCACGGGCATAGGCAATTACAGCGTGACCGGCCGTGCCCGTGTGATCCGGCATGACGAGGACTTGCTTAAGATAGAACCCGGCGATATCGCGGTGATGATAAGCGCCGGCCCGGCACTGGCGTCGTGGCTGGGCAAACTGGGCGGCATAGTGGCCGAAAGCGGCGGCCTGACCTGCGATGCTGCCATAATGGCCCTGAGCAGCGGCTTGCCCGCGCTGATTGGCGTAGCCAATGCCACCGCCATTATTCCGGACGGGGACTTGATCAGCCTGGTACCGGAGAGCGGCAAGGTCTTCGCCGATTAGAACAGCCATTGGTCTTAAGGTTAGGCAGCCATGATTCTGGGGGAGGTGGGTCAATGTCATGCTTAACGGTGCCTGCGAAGACGGAACAGCTGGAAGCGGTCCTTAGTTTTGTGGAACAGGAATTAGAGTTTCACGGAATGAGCCCCCATAACATAATCCAGATTAAAGTGGCGACCGAGGAGATGTTTGTAAATATAGCCCACTATGCCTACGCATCCGGGAATGGCAACGCCACCATACAGTGCTGTTTCAATGAGCCTGAGAATGCAATGGAGATAACCTTCATCGATCAGGGAGTTCCCTACGATCCACTGGCTAAGCAAGATCCGGATTTGAAGCTTGCGGCCAATGAGCGTCCCATAGGCGGCCTGGGCATCTACATAGTGAAAAAGACGATGGATGATGTGGCATACTGCTACGAGGGCGGGAAAAACATATTCGTTATGAAGAAATATAAGGAGAAAAGGAAGTAAACCGACACGGCTTAATTTATATTAAGCGAAAGGGCTGTTGAGTGATGATCTCAACAGCCCTCTTTGTTCCATCCTTAAGGCATATTCCGCGTTACCGGTATTTTGGCCGTAAACCGTGAGCAGAAAGTCCGGCGAGACTAAGCTAGTGAGTGGTCAGCCTTGCGCTTTTATGCTGCAACGGTCTTCATCTTTTTCCGGTAAAGCCTATACCCATGCGGGTGAAATATCACCTTATTTGCCCTTGAATTCGGCCTTTCTCTTTTCTACGAAAGCTCCCATGCCTTCCTTCTGATCCTCAGAGGAGAAGCACAGCGACCAGCCCAGCTGTTCCATACGGCAACCGGTCTTGATATCGGTGTTCATGGACATGTTCAGAGCGTTCTTGGCTTCTCTAATCGCCAGAGGCGGCTTACGGGTAATCTTCTTAGCCAGCTTAATAGCCAGAGGCATAACTTCTTCCGCGGGCACTACATAGTTGGCCAGGCCATATTCGCCGGCCTTTTTGCCATCAAAGAAGTCGCCCATGTAGACCAGTTCTTTGGCCAGACCCAGGGAGACCTGACGGGGCAGTCTCTGAGTGGCGCCGCCGCCGGGGAAGATGCCGATGTTGATTTCCGGCAGACCCATGGTGGCAGTTTCGGATACTACGCGCATGTCGCAGCCCAGGGTTAATTCCATACCGCCGCCCAGAGCCAGGCCGCGCACTGCAGCGATGGAGGGCTTATGGTTGTCTTCAAGTGCGAACAAGGTACGATGCACCTTATCATCATAGTCGCGGGCCTGGAAGCCGTTGAAGGCATAAACCTGCTTCAGGTCGGCGCCGGCGGCAAAGGCATTGTCATCACCGGTCACGATAAACACCTTGATGTTGGGGTCCTCTTGAATACCCGTCAGGATCTCCAGGCACTCATCGAGCAGACGGTCATTGATAGCGTTGAAAGCCTTGGGGCGGTTCAAGGTTACCAGACATACTCCCTCAACATCCGGCAGCATCTCAGCTTTCATGGTTTTGAACTCTTTTTCCAAAAACGACATGATTTCATCCTCCTAATATAGATTATTTTTTACCTGAACGCGGTCAGGCGGAATCCCTTACTTTTTGCTGTAATCGAAAAATCCTCTTCCGGTCTTGCGTCCCAGCCAGCCAGCGCGAACTAACTGCTTGATAATGGGAGCGGGGCGATATTTGGGGTCGCCGGTCTCAGTGTACAGAGTATTGAGCACTGCGGAAGCGATATCCAAGCCCACCATGTCGGCAAGGGTGAAGGGCCCCATCGGCCAGCCGGCACCCAGTTTCATAGCCTTGTCAATATCTTCGGCGCTTGCCAGTCCTTCATAAAGAATAAACGCAGCTTCGTTCATGCCGGGGGTCAGGATACGGTTTACCACAAAGCCGGGGCCTTCCTTGACCAAAACCGGTTTCTTGCCGATGGCCTTGGACAGTTCCATGATGGCGTCGATGGTTTCCTGCGAAGTTTGCAGGGCGGGGATGACTTCGATCAGTGCCATGACCATAGCGGGATTGAAGAAATGCATGCCGATAACTTTGTCCGCACGCTTGGTAATGGCGGCAATCTCGGTGATAGAAAGAGAAGAGGTATTAGTAGCGATGATTACTTCAGGAGCCAGGATGGCGTCCAGCTTGCCATAGATGTCTTTTTTAATGGCCATGTTTTCAACCGCAGTCTCTATTACCAGATCAACGTCTTTCAAATCCTCCATAACGGCGGTTCCGGCAATGTTACCAGTGATGAAATCTTTAGCGCCGGCAGGAGCTTGTCCCTTTTCTTCGGCTTTGGCCAGACCCTTGGCAATGCGAGCCAAAGTGGTGTCCACGATTTCCTGTTTGATATCATACAGAACTACCTTTTTGCCTGCCGCGCCCAAAGCCCAGGCAATACCCATTCCCATCGTTCCTGCGCCTATTACTGCAATTTTGTTAAATTCCATTACAAAAATCCCCCTTTAACTTGTTGAGATAAACTAAACATTAACTACAAGATGCCGTTTGACACCCCGGATACGGTTAATCTATCACCTCCTTGGGTATATAGCGGTTTTTACAGGCATGGATTGGTGAAACCATACATAGCTTAACCTTTTCCGACACCTAAAAAAC
>JAUNBV010000031.1:0-10882 GCA_030526885.1 Syntrophomonadaceae bacterium | reverse complement strand
ATCCTTGATAAAACGTATTCTATAATCAAAATGGGATTCCTGCTTTTATATCCAAGAAATCTGGAAAAAGCAAAGACGGGTTTTTCTAAATTACGCGCGAAATCGCATAGACGGGAATGGCGCGAAGGGTTACAATACCAAATATCGGCGAAGTATGTCGAAGGCCGACAATAAGTATCCGGACCCTCACTGCGTTTGCAGTTATTCATATCCGGGGAGGAAGAACATGATAGAGAAATGGCGGTTTTTAGAGCCGGATGAGGCTTCAGCCCAACTGCTCAGCGCAGAACTCAATCTTTCGCTGGAACTGAGCCGATTGTTGATAAATCGCGGGATTACTACCGTCAATGCCGCGCGGTCATTCTTATATGATGGGTTGGAAAGTTTGAGTTCGCCCTGGCTGCTGTCCGGGGTGCATGAAGCGGTGGAGCGCGTCGCAGATGCGGTGAAGCGGCGGGAAAAAATCGTGATTTATGGTGATTATGATGTGGACGGCATTTGCAGCATAGTGCTTATGGTGGAGTGCTTTGCCCGCTTGGGTGCGCGCGCTGATTATTACGTTCCCAATCGTTTCGGTGAAGGTTACGGCCTGAATGCTGAAGCGGTGCGCAAACTGGCGGCAGCGGGCTATAGTTTGATGATCACGGTGGATTGCGGCATCAATTCCGTTAAGGAGCTTGAGCTGGCGCAGCAACTGGGCCTGGATGTTGTAGTCAGCGACCACCATCAAGTGATGGTAAACGAGTGGCCGGCAGCTGCCGTAATCGCCCCCCGCCGCGACGGCATACCGGAGGTACAGGAGCTTTCCGGTACCGGTGTGGCGTTCAAACTGGCCCAGGCGTTGCTGGAGCATCACGGGCGCGATTTGCCGTGGGATCAATTCTTAGAATTACTGGCGCTGGCCACCGTAGCCGATGTGGTGCCCCTGCATTATGAAAACCGTATTATGGCGCGGGAGGGGCTAAAGCGGTTAAAAGACACCCGGCGGCCCGGCTTACAGGCTTTGTTGAGGGAATGCGGACTACAGGACAAGCGACTTCGCAGCACGGATATAGCGTTTCAACTGGCGCCGCATCTGAATTCCGCCGGACGTATGCAGCAAGCCGGCTTGAGCGTTCGTTTGCTATTGGAGCGGGATGACACGATTACCACCGACCTGGCCCGTCAGTTATGTAAGCTGAATGAAGAGCGGCGCGAAGTGCAGGCAGATATATTCAAGCAAGCCAAGGAACTATGGGAGCAGCAGGCCGGTGACGATTGGGCGGTAATAGTATTGGGCAGCGAGGAATGGCATGAAGGCGTATCCGGTATTGTGGCCTCTCAATTATGTCAATATTATAATAAACCCGCCGTGGTGATCGTGTGGGACGGCCATATCGGCAAGGGATCGGCTCGTAGCGTCAGCGGCATAAACCTGTTGAACGCGTTGGAGCAATGCGGGCAATGGCTGTCGGGATACGGGGGACATGCCATGGCCGCGGGGCTCACATTGCGCCGCGAACAATTCGAGGATTTCAGGCGGGCTTTGCATGAACAAGTGTCTTTATGTGGTGCCAGGGAGCAACAATCCCTCCGGGAGATCGATTTTGAGCTGGCTGAGGAGCGATTAATGCCGGAGTTGGCGCAAGAGATAGAGCTGCTGGAGCCTTTTGGCATGGGCAATCCGGAGCCGCTGGTGCTGGCGCGCGGCGTGCGCCTGATTCAGGGGCGCTGGCTGGGTAAGGAGCAACAGCACCTGAAAGCGGTAACCGCAGTGAACGGGGTTGAGGTGATAGCTTTTCGTTACCGGGACCAGGCTACGCAATGGGAGGACGGTGCGTATTATGATATACTGGCCCATCTGGAAGCTCGTAGCTGGCGGCAACACACCTCGTTACAGCTTAGAGCTGCGGAGCTTATCGCCGCCCCCCAGCCATAAGGGGGCACTTGTGGGGCAAATCCGAATGCGATAGAATTACATTATATGCACGGTAAAGGCAGGTGAGCAGCAGTGATAGTGGGCGTTGATGAACTAGTAAGGCGAATGCGGGTCTATGATGCCGATGTGGACGCCGACTTGATAGAGCGCGCTTATATCACGGCGTCCAATGCCCACCGGGGCCAGACCAGGGTATCCGGCGAGCCTTACATCATACATCCGATGGCGGTAGCCTTGATTCTCACCGAGATAGAAATGGACGGCGCCTCGGTGTGTGCCGCGCTGATGCATGACGTTATAGAAGACACCAGTATCCCTTATATTACTATTCAGTTAGAATTCGGCGAAGAGATTGCCGGGTTGGTAGATGGCGTTACCAAGCTGGATAAAATTGATTTTCAGTCGCGGGAAGAAGCTCAGGCGGAGAATCTGCGTAAAATGTTTTTAGCCATGGCGCGTGATATCCGGGTGATAATCATAAAACTGGCCGACCGTCTTCACAATATGCGTACTTTGGCTTATCAGCCGGAGAGCAAGCAGCAGCGCATCGCGGAAGAAACCATGGAAATATACGCGCCATTAGCCCATCGAGTGGGCCTGTTCAAGTTCAAAGGCGAGCTGGAAGACCTGGCCTTTTATTTTATTGATCCCGAAACCTACAATGAAATCGCTCGCAGGCTCAAGGCCAAGCGTAAGGAGCGCGAAGAATATATAGCCGATTTAAAAGGGCAGATCCAAAACGGCCTGGATCAAATCGGTATAAAAGCCGATATCGCTGGTCGTCCCAAGAATATTTACAGCATCTATAAGAAAATGTTGAAACAACAAAAGGATATCGACGAAATATATGACAAGATCGCCATTCGCGTAATCGTTGACGATTTGCGCGACTGTTACGGCGCATTGGGTATCATCCATACTATGTGGAAGCCTCTGCCGGGGCGTTTTAAAGATTATATCGCCACCCCCAAGGCCAATATGTACCAAAGCCTGCATACCACCTTGATCGGGCAGGGAGGCGAGCCTTTTGAGGTGCAAATCCGCACTTGGGAAATGCACCGCACTGCCGAATATGGTATCGCTGCGCACTGGCGCTACAAGGAGGGCCCGCCCGAGGGCGGCAAAGACAAAAAATATGATGAAAAACTGGCCTGGTTGCGTCAGATACTGGAGTGGCAGCAGGATGTGAACGATACCGGCGAATTTATGGAATGGTTGAAGATCGACCTGTTTGAAGACAGCGTTTTCGTGTTTACGCCCAAGGGCAAGGTTATTGAGTTGCCGCGCGGTTCCTGCCCGGTGGACTTCGCTTATCGCATCCATACCGAAGTTGGTCACAAATGTACCGGCGCGAGAGTAAACGGCCGCATCATGCCCCTCGATTTTCCCTTAAGCAACGGTGACATAGTTGAAGTAATAACTTCAAAGACTTCATCCGGCCCTACCTTGGACTGGCTGAACTTCGTGCGTACCTCGGCCGCCCGCAACCGTATCAAGCAATGGTTCAAACGCGAAAACCGCCAGGAGAACATGATGCGCGGCCATGAAATGGTGGTCACGGCGCTGAAAAAGAGCCATCTGGCCCCCAAGGAGCTTATGCGTAATTTCAAACTGGAACCCATTGCTGAAAAAATGGGGTTTGCGACTACCGACGACCTGCTGGTGGCGGTAGGAGACGGAAATGTGACCGCTTTGCAGGTCATAAATAAAATCAAAGCGATATACTTCCCGAAAACTGAGGTTGAGGACATCCTGAATCTGGCCCCGCCGGTGCGCAAGCCCATTAAGGAACGGGATACGAACGCTTTGCGCATTGAAGGCGTGGACGACGTGCTGATTCGTCTCGCTCATTGTTGTAACCCGCTGCCGGGCGATGAAGTGCTGGGCTACATCACCCGTGGGCGCGGGGTATCGGTGCATCGCCAAAATTGCCCCAATATGCAGCATTATGTGAAGGAAGAACCCCACCGCATAATGGAAGTCATGTGGAGCAACAAGGAACAGGGCATCTTTGCGGTGGAATTGGAGGTAAAGGCCAATGACCGCTCTCGTCTCACTATGGATGTAATGAGTTTGTTACAGGAAGCGCATATTCCTATAAACTCCATTTACTCGCGAGCCACTAAAAATAATCTGGCGGTCATCAATTTGAAGCTGGAAATCAGGGATATGGAACAACTCAATGCTATCCGGCAGCGAATCGCTAAAGTGCAGGACGTGCTGGATGTACGGCGGGTGCTGCCGGGGGAGGAACGGAGGGAGTGCGAATGAGGGCCGTAGTGCAGCGCGTGCTCAAAGGTAGCGTGAGTGTGGACGGAACCGTAGTAAGCGCATCCGGTCCGGGGTTGGTGGTGTTGCTGGCCGTGAAAAAAGGCGACGCCAAGCCCCAGGCCGATTATATGGCGGATAAAATTTTGAACCTGCGCATATTTGAAGATGAGGACGGAAAGATGAATCGTTCCCTGCTGGAAACGGGTGGCGAAATATTGCTGGTCAGCCAGTTCACCCTCTACGGGGATTGCCGCAAGGGAAGACGCCCCGGTTTTGATGCCGCCGAACTGCCGGAAGCCGCGCAGTCCCTCTTTAATTATACCGTTGGGCGCATTCGGGAGCACAACATAACCGTGAACACCGGAGTTTTCAAAGCCCATATGATGGTTGGCCTGGAAAATGACGGCCCTTGTACCATATTGCTGGACAGTGAAAGAAATTTTTAGTTCAAATAATATCAGAAATCGTTTATAATTCAAAAATCGGATACTAAGATGATGGACTCATCCACCCAATGAATTTGGCTTTAAAGTAAAGGCAAGTATCCCTTGAGGAGCATTATGGAAGGGGAGTCGCCGCAGGATGTTGCCAAGACATTATGTAAGGCATGGATCTTGAACCGAAATATGGAAAATTCAGGCGTAATTGGTTTCAAAATAGGGAAGGAGAACGGCAAATGATTTTGAAGGGATTGGAGATTGGTTCCGTCGGAGTGAACTGTTATGTTATCGGATGTGAGGAAACGCGTGACGCGGCGGTGATAGATCCCGGCGGAAATGCCCGGGCGATCATCAATATGCTTAACAAGGAAGAATTGAATGCCAAAATGATTATCAATACCCACGGACATATAGACCATATTGGCGCGAATCGAGGAGTAAAGGACCAGACCGGCGCCGATATACTTATCCATAAGGATGACGCCAAAATGTTGACCAGCTCCGTAGCCAATTTCTCCTTCATTATGGGTACCAAGGTTACCTCACCTCCGGCCGACCGCTTGCTGGAGCATGGCGATACCATCCAGATCGGCGCCACCGTGCAACTCGAAGTAATCCACACCCCCGGGCATAGTCCCGGCGGCATCTGTCTGAAATGCAGCGACGAAAATATAATATTTGTGGGCGATACCCTGTTTCAGAGCTCCATCGGGCGCACCGATTTCCCCGGAGGCTCGCATACGCAGTTAATCGAAATGATTAAAAAACGCCTCATGTGCTTTGATGATGAGACTATCTGCTATCCCGGCCACGGACCCGCTACCACCATCGGTTTTGAAAGAAAGTATAATCCGTTTTTATAATGGCGGTTATCTAAATGCCGTAATTTTTCTTGATATACTCAATGGCTTGATCCAGCCGTTCAATACATCGCGCTTTGCCCAATAACGCCATAACTTCAAAAATACCGGGGCTTATGGCTCGTCCCGTGAGCGCCAAACGCAGGGGATGGATGAGCTTTCCGGGCTTGACATCCTTTGAATCTGCAATGGAGCGCAGATGGGTTTCCAGAAATGCGGCGTTAAAATCCTGTACTGCGGCAAATTGGTCGCGCAAAGCCGTGAGCTGTTGGCCGGCGTCTTTTACCGCAAAGTATTTGTTGACCGCTGTTTGGTCATATTCTTCTATAGAGCGGAAAAAGAATGCCGCATCGTATTCGAAATCATTGAGGTTTTTCATGCGGCTGCGAATCAAATTTACTACCTGCATGAAATATTGATATTGCTCACCCTGCAGGTAGCCCAATTCACGCGCTTTGGGTTCGAGCACCCGGCAGAGATGAGCCAGGGGGGTATTGGCAATATACTGAGCGTTCATCCACATGAGCTTTTCCAAGTCATAGATGGCGGGAGATTTACTTACCTTATCGAGGCTGAATTGCTCTATGATTTCATTTATGCTCATTATCTCCCGGTCATCGCCGGGCGACCAGCCCAGCAGCGCCAGATAGTTGATTAAGCTTTCCGGCAGGTATCCGTCGTCCCGAAACTCCTGCACCGAGGTGGCGCCGTGACGCTTGGACAGTTTGCTGCGATCGGGCGCTAAGATCATGGATACATGAGCAAACAGCGGCGGAGTCCAACCTAGAGCATCGTATACCATGAGTTGCTTAGGGGTGTTCGATAAGTGTTCCTCCGCCCGTATGACGTGGCTGATGTGCATAAGGTGGTCGTCGATTACCACGGCAAAGTTATAGGTCGGCCAACCATCCGATTTAAAAATTATCATGTCTTCCATCAGCTCATTTTGGAATTCCACCTTGCCACGAATCTGATCGTTTACCACGGTGACGCCGCTGTCGGGGCAGCGCAACCGAATCACATAATTACTCCCCCGCGCCTTTTTTGAGGTTATTTCTTCCGGGGACAAATAAGAACAGCAGCGATTATACCTATAATTACGCTTTTCTGCCGCTGCTTGCTGCCGTTGGGCGTCCAATTCTTCAGCACTGCAGAAACAGCGATAGGCTTTTCCCTCCGCGAGTAGCATTTCCGCATAGTACTTATATTTGTCCAAGCGCTGGCTCTGGTAATACGGCCCCAGCGCGCCTTTCCTGTCAGGACCTTCATTCCAGTCGATGCCCAGCCATTTCAGACCGTCTATGATGCCATGGATCGATTCTGCATTGGAGCGATTGGCGTCTGTGTCCTCAATGCGCAAAACCAGACTGCCACCAAGTTGCCGGGCGAAAAGCCAGTTGAAAAGAGCGGTACGCGCACCGCCAATATGCAGTGCTCCGGTAGGGCTGGGGGCAAAACGCACACGAATACTGTTCAAATCAAAAACCCCTTCCTGTATGCAAAGTACGACCAGTCAGACTGGAATTTTGCTGCCGACTATTTCTATATATATTATAAAGGTTTGCATAAGAGCGCGGCAAGTAAATATATAGATTTTAATAAGGGATAAATTGCTGAAAATTATAATATTAGAAGGAAAATGGGGCTGTATGCAGAATTAATTTGTATAACTGAACAGCGTTCTGCATGACTGAACAAATTGCGAGGGGAGGTGCCGGCGGGAAATCCATTATTTTTAAGGAGGGCATCGAATGGCTGGAGGATTGGATCTTAAAATGGAGGTTCTGAGCAGTTCGACTTGTACGCTGTGCGGAGCATGTCTGGACTGGTGTCCTTATCTGAAAAATCTTGAGGACCATCTGGTGATGCGTTTTGACTGTGGTGTGACCGATGGGCGCTGTTATGCGACATGTCCGCGCACGTTCACGGACTGGCAGGAAATTGAACATGAATTTTTGCCGGATGCTGCGTCTGATTTATATGTGGGGGCAAGCTTGAAGGTAGTAAAGGTCAAGGGCGCATCCGTGACTTCCGGGCAGCAGGACGGGGGCACGGTGAGCGCTCTTTTGCGTTGCGCTCAAGAGGAGAAGGAATTTTCCGCTGCGCTGCTCACCGGGTCGGCTGATGGCATAACTCCGCAGCCATTTTTAGCTAGATCTCTGGAGGAGATTCAAGCGGCGGCGGGTTCGCGCTACCTAGCGGCTCCGGGCTTGAGGTTTATTAATGACGAAACTGTGGCGCAAGATCAACTGCTGGTGGTGGGGCGTCCCTGCCAGATACAAGCCCTGCGCAAGCGACAGCGCCTGGAAGCGGCAAAGGGTCAGCCTAGAGAGTATATCAGCATAGGATTGTTTTGTACCTGGCAGTTGGGCTGGGATTTCAAGGATTATTTACTGGAGCGGTATCCGGGGCAAAAACCGGAGCGCATAGCTATCCCGCAGCACGGGCTGGAGGTAACGGTGGACGGGAAACAATGTCCGGTCCCCATGGATGATGTACGCCGTTATATTAGACCGGCCTGCGGATATTGTCTGGATATGTGTGCGGAGCTGGCAGATATTTCGGTGGGCGCACTGGAAGCGGAACCCGGCTGGAATGTGGCCATGATCAGAAGCCAAAAGGGTAAGGAGCTGTTTGAACTCGCGGTTCAAAGAGGATACCTCATCGTAGAGGATTATGCGGAGGAAGAATTTGCGCGGCTGAAAGGGGCTTCGCTCAATAAAAAGGCGCGCAACTTGAACAATCTGCGTCAAGCGGCAGAACAAGGAAGGCTTAAGCCGTTTGTGGACCTTGACAAGGATGAGTACAAACAGATCATGGAACTGGCGGAAGGGAAGGTGAAACAATAATGGAATGGATGACAACAATAGATAATCCTGGCAAAACCTATCTCATGCAGGGCAATGAAGCCATAGTGCGCGGAGCGTTAGAGGCCGGCATCCATTTTGCCGCCGCTTATCCCGGCTCACCTTCTTCGGAGATCATGACCATGTTAGGGCATATTGCCGATGAGCAAGGCTTTTATGCCGAATGGTCCACCAATGAAACGTGCGCTCTGGAGGCCTGCATGGGCGCTTCCTTTGCCCATGCCCGCGCGTTGTGCGTGATGAAGCAAAACGGTTTGATGGTGGTGGGGGATGCGCTTCATACCTGCGGCCTGTCCGGAGTAAAAGGCGGCCTGGTTTTGGTTACCGCGGATGACCCCAGCGCCCATTCCAGCACCAATGAATTTGATTCCCGCAATATGGCCATGTCGGCAGGTATACCCATGTTGGAGCCTTCCTCCATCCAAGAGGCTAAGGATATGGTGAAGTATGCCTTTGATCTTTCGGAACAGCTTCAGCAGATCGTGCTGTTGCGCACGGTGACCAGAATCAATCACGGCCGCTCCAATGTGACCCTGGGTGAACTGCCGGCCGCCAAGAAACCGTTGGCTACGATTGGCGAGTGGGACCGCATGGTGGCCATCAACTGGTTCCATGAAGTGCAATATGCGAAACTGGATCAGGCCCGGGAGCTATTTGAAGAAAGCCCGTTTAACACTTATGAGGGGCCCGAAACACCGGAGCTGCTGATTGTAACCAGTGGCACCGGACGGCTTTACAGCCGGGAATCCATTGAAACCCTGAAGGTAAAAGACCGGGTCGGAGTCCTTAGCTTGGGAACCACCTGGCCTTTACCGGAAGCGCTGATTGCCAAGCATTTGGCCAAGGTAAGTAAAGTGCTGATTATTGAAGAAGTTGAACCCTTCCTGGAAAGAGGAGTCGCGGCTATTGCGGGTAAAACTGCCGGCGTAAGTGTTGAGATAATTGGTAGAGACCGTGGCGCCGCCTTGTCACAGGTTTATGAACTGCATCCCGACCGGGTACGCAAAGCTATCGGGACTGCATTGGGAATCGATTTTATGCCCGCCATACCGGGGGATGTTACCAATCCGGTAGTTATTCCGGAGCGGGCGCTTACCTTCTGTGCCGGTTGCCCGCATCGCGCTTCATTCTTCCTGATGAAACAAACTTTGCGCCTGACTGAGACGCCCGGTGTGGTGATGGGGGATATCGGTTGCTACACCATGGGGGGCCAGCGAGCCGGACATTATCTGTATAATTTCCTGGGCTGTATGGGGGCCGGGGTCAGCGCGGCGGAAGGCATGGGACAGCTCACCCGTTACGGATTTGATCAACCCATCATGGCCCTGGCGGGGGATTCGACGTTTTTCCATTCCTGTATTCCGGGCTTAATCAACGCCCGCTATCATAATTCCAATATGCTGTTTGTAATCCTTGATAACTCTGCTACCGCCATGACCGGGTTCCAGCCCCATCCCGGTATCGGCAGAAATTGTATGGGGCATCCGTCGGAGGCCATTTCGATTACTAAAGTGGTCGAGGCTATTGGCTGCCCGGTAACCATAGCGGATCCCTTCGATGTGGAAGGCACTACGGAAACCGTCTACCGGCTACTGAAGGAGCCGGGGCTGAAAGTGTTGATCCTGCAACAGATGTGCGCCACTCTGGCGGTGCGCAAGAAGGCTAAGCGCAGGGTATGGGTGGATAATGATATTTGTCGTGGCGATGAATGCGGCTGCGGAAGGTTCTGCAGCAGGGTTTGGGGGTGCCCGGGCAATATCTGGGATGCCGAAGCCGGAAAAGCGAGAATTGATGAAGTCGTATGCGTGGGTTGCGGCGTTTGTGCCAGCCTTTGTCCCTCCGGCGCTATCAAAGTGGAAGGAGGAGAAGCGTAATGACCAAACAATTGACGCAGGAGCCTTTGAATATAATTATCTGCGGGGTAGGCGGTCAGGGTAACATTCTGGCTTCCGAACTGCTGGCATCCGCATTGGTAGAGAACGATTACATGATAACGGTGGGAGAGACCTACGGCGCATCGCAGCGCGGAGGTTCGGTAATGAGCCATGTGCGCATATCCACAGCGACTGAATACGGGGTACTGATACCGCGCGGAGAAGCGCATATACTGGTCGGTTTCGAGCCGATCGAAACGGTGCGCGTCGCGCGGGAGTATGCCTGTAAACAGACTTGGGTCATATTTGACCCCCGCCCCAATTATCCTTTGGGCGTGCTCATCGGTGAAGAGAGTTACCCAACGCTTGAATCCATCGAACAGGAATTAAAAGAATTGTGTGACCGGGTATGGGTATTGCCGGCTACGGATATTGCCATTGAAGCCGGCAACCCGCAGGCGGCAAATATCACGCTTATGGGCGCCCTGACCGCGTTGCCGCAGTTGCCGCTCAATAGTCAAGATTACGACCGGGTAATGGAACAGCGTTTCAAGGGAAGCGTATTGGAACTGAACCGCAAGGTGTTTAAACTGGGGGCCGATTATATTGCTGAAAAAATATAGTTAGCAGCCATGTCGATAATCGACCGAGT
>JAUNBV010000180.1 GCA_030526885.1 Syntrophomonadaceae bacterium | reverse complement strand
ACGCAGGTAAGAATAAATATTACCGCCCTCGTGACAGCCAAAACAATAAAACATGTGCTTTTCTCGGTTGACACTGAAAGACGGCGTCTTCTCCTGATGAAACGGACAAAGGCCCCAGAAACGGTTGCCTTTTCGCTGCAAAGATATATCCTCGGAAATAAGATCGATAATATCAATCCTGGACTCTATTTCGCTGAGCACATGGTCATCATAAAACCCTGCCATAATTACCACCTACTATTCTCTATTCATCCATGAAACCCTTTTCAAAATACGAAGAATGTCAAGAATTCCTTACGCGTATTTTTTGTATCCCATCAATCCACCGGATAAAAGTCAATATGGGATATATCAGGCACCAGAGAGCGCGGCACATAGATATCATTGAATAAAGAAATGCAATAATCATCGCTCATACACGAAATAAAATCCAGCACCCCCTGCTCCAACCCTTCCTCTTCCACGATCTTTAAGTACACGCCGCTCATTTTCTCGGGATGTTTCATGAAATAATAATAAAGGTGTTCGACGATAAACATAGCCCTGGTGCGTTCCGCCTCACACAGCGGCCCCCGGTAGATGGTGTGAAACAAAAATTCCCGTAACCCGATCAAGGCCTGCTCCACTTCGGGCCCTGGGGAGATGACCATTTCCCCCTTCATCAGGCGAGGGCGCGAGTATAAGATGGTATCGGTGACCAGGCAGGCAATGCGTCCGCCATGCGTATAACCCAAAACCTCTAAATATTCTTGGGGTATATCGCTCAAACGCAGGATGCCGGCACGGATGGAATCATCTATGTCATGCTGGACATAAGCGATCTTATCGCTCAGCCTTATCACTTGTCCCTCGAGGGTGAAGGCCTTGCCGCTGCTGCGGTTAAAGCCGCTGTGATGCAGAATGCCGTCTAAGACTTCCCGCGTCAGATTAAGCCCGTATTGGCCGTGACGCTGCTCAATGCGGGTCAGCACCCGCAGGCTGTTCTCATTATGACGAAACGGTTTGCTGGACAAGCGATCCAATACCATTTCACCGGCATGGGAAAAGGGGGTATGCCCCACATCGTGTCCTAAAGCTATCGCTTCGATCAGATCAAGGTTTAAGTTTAATCCGGCGCCGATGGTTTTGGCGATCTGATTGACTTCCAGCGTATGGGTCAGCCGGGTACGGTAATGATCGCTGCCGGGCGCCACAAATACCTGGGTCTTATGCTTCAGGCGACGAAAAGATTTGGAATGCACTATGCGGTCGCGATCGCGCATAAAACAGGTGCGGATGGGGTCGTCTTCCTCCGGCCGTTGTCGGCCCTTGCTATTGACCGCCAGCGTGGCCCATTCACTCAGGCAACTGATTTCACGCCGTTCTATCTCTTCTCTTATCAGCACCGCTTCACCTTCTCACAAATGAGCATTTTTAAATCCTTTACAGTTCAAAGTTCTAGGGGCAAAGAAAAAACCCTTTTGTTGTAAAAAATAATTCGCCAGCCGCTTTTATTAATTGCAATTTGGCGGCAAAAAAATCCCCCGAAGCCTTAGGCTCCGGGGGAAGCAATATAGCTATCGGAAAGTATGGTTTGATATTATTCCATGGACTGCCACAACAGCTCAGCTAAATCAAAGACTTTAGTGGCTTCATATTCCTCGCCCGCGCCCTTGACGCCATCCGAGATCATGGTCAGGCAGAAGGGACAGTTGGTAATGATCGCATCAGGTTTGGGAACCAGCAACTGATCGGTCCTGGTATCGTTGATACGCTTGTAGCCTTCAACCGCTTCTTCTTCCAGCCACATGCGTCCACCGCCGGCGCCACAGCAGAAGCCGTTGCACTTGCTCTTCTCGATCTCGACCAGATTGCTGCCGGCCGCATTGATAACTGCCCGCGGCTCGGCATAAACGTTGTTATGACGGCCCAGGAAGCAGGAATCATGATAACTCACCTTATTGCCAAGCTTCTTGCCGGGTTTCAGCTTGCCTTCGGCGATGAGCTTAGCCAGGAATTCAGCATAATGAACCACTTCATAGTTGCCGCCCATCTGCGGATACTCATTCTTGAGCGCAGTATATCCGTGCGGACAAACTACAATTATCTTCTTTACGCCGTAGTTGTTAAAGCTGTCAATATTCGACTGCGCCAGAGTCTGATACAAGTACTCGTTGCCCAGACGGCGTGCCGAGTCACCGCAGCAATACTCTTCCGCACCCAGATAACCGAAGCTCACTCCGGCTTTGTTGAGCAGTTTCACCAAGGCCTCGCCGACTCTCTTATAACGATCGTCGAAGGATACGGCACAGCCGGCATATAGCAGATATTCAAAGTCCTTGCCGTCTTCCGGCAACAGATTGACCATTTCCCGCACTCCGCGTTCTTCCAGCCAGCCGGCGCGATTGGCCCAGCCTACGCCCCAAGGATTGTAGTTACGTTCCATGTTAGTAAACGCACCCTGAGCTTCAGCGGACATGTCGGCCTGCCACATAACCAGATTGCGGCGCATTTCAATAATCTTCGGGATATGCTC
>JAUNBV010000179.1 GCA_030526885.1 Syntrophomonadaceae bacterium | reverse complement strand
TCTTTTTCAATTCGCCGATTATGCCCAGCATTGATCCTAGGTGCATGGGGATGTGCTCGGCCTGGGCAATAGTGTGACCATCAGCGTCAAACAGTGCGCAGGAGCAATCGCGGCGTTCCTTAATATTGGTGGAGTATGCTGATTTCACTAGCACTGCGCCCATTTCTTCGGCTATGGACATGAAAGTATTGCCGATTACTTCCAATAAAATCCCGTCAATCTTCATCTTTATCACCTCCGTCCTCCGGCTCGCCCGGGAAAGCATTGACGATCAGGTTTCCGTGAATATCCACCTTGAACCAGGTGTTGGGCGGAATGACTGTGGTGGAGTCCATCTGCTCCACAATACAGGGGCCGTCCACCCGCTCGCAGCGGCCAAATTTTGCCCGATCATAGATGGGGCAGGCAATACTGCCGGTTTCCTCAAAGTAAACGCTGCGGGTATCTATGAGGGCCTGCGCAGGGTTGGTCATGACATTTTCCAGTTCCGCCAGGTTGGGTTTGACCACCCGGCCGATAGCCTCTACCCGCAAGTTGACGAATTGCACCGGAGCATCGGGATTATAGTAGCCGTAATTCATCTCATGAGCATGGAAGAAGTCCTGCCGCATCTTTTCCACATCCTCCTGGGTGAGTTGGCGACTGGGGATTTCTACCTGTAGCTCGTAATTTTGACCTACATAACGCATTTCCGCTATATTATGGAAACTACGGTTCTCGCAAGAAACATTTTCCGAGGCCAACCATTGGTTGCCCTGCTCCATCAGAGGGGCCAGATAACTGTCCAACAGTTGAGGACTGGCATCTTCAAAAGCTGTAAGAGCTGTGCGCACATAGCCCTTTTTTACATCTGCAGTGAGCAGTCCCAGGGCGCATAAAGCGCCTGGAGCCGGCGGAATGAGCACGGTCCTGATACCCATTTCCTGGGCCAGATGTACCGCATGTAGGGGTCCAGCCCCACCGTATGCCACCAAGGTAAAATCAGAGGGATTATAGCCCTTTTCTACAGTGATGACTCGGATGGCCCGTGCCATATTGGAGTTGACCACGCTGATTATACCCTGGGCAGCCTGCTCCGCTCCCAATCCCATCGGTCCGCCAATTTGTTTTTCCACCGCCCGGCGGGACAGGGAGGCGTCGATTTTTAGCCGTCCACCCAGTACATAATGCTGATTAATACGGCCCAAAACCAGGTTGGCATCGGTGACTACCGGCTGTACATTGCCCAAGCCATAGGCGGCGGGGCCGGGGTTAGCGCCGGCGCTCTCCGGACCCACCTTTAAAGCTCCGGCGTTGTCGATATAGGCAATGCTGCCGCCACCTGCACCCACCGCGTGCACGTCGATCATGGGCACGCCGGAGGGCAGACCACAGACCTTACGCTTGGTGGTGTATTCGGCGATACCGCCCCGCACCATGGACACATCGGTGCTGGTGCCGCCCATGTCATATGTAATGATATCCGGGAAACCAGCGGCGGAAGCCACATAGATTGCACCCATAACGCCTGCGCTGGGCCCGGATAAAGCCGTCTGTACCGGAGTTTGCACAGTGGATCCTATGGACATCACGCCCCCATTGGACTGCGTGATGTAGGGTTCCACCTGAACGCCAATTTCCCGGATGCGGTTTTGCAGATTGCTGATATACATTTTCATGCGCGGCCCCAGGTACGAATTGATCACCGTGGTGCTGAGCCGTTCGAATTCCCTGAACTCCGGCAAAATGGTGGACGAAACGGAGCAATAAACCTCCGGCCATTCCTGGCGGATACACTCCTCTACCTCTTTTTCATTGGCGGGGTTAAGGAAGGAAAACAGAAAGCAAACGGCCAGGGATTCCACGCCTTCAGCCTTCAGCCTTTTGATGAGAGCTCGTACTTCTTCCTTATTCACGCCCCGCAGCACAGAGCCATCAGCCACAATGCGCTCGTCAATTTCCTTACGCAGGGAACGGCGCACCAACATCTCGGGCTTATCTTCCATTATATTATATAGCGACGGGCGAACCTGTCGGCCAATCTCCAATAAATCCCGAAAGCCCTTGGTTGTGATGAGGGCAGTTTTGGCGCCTTTACGCTCAATAATCATATTGGTCGCTACAGTAGTGCCGTGACCAAAATACTCAATATGTTCAACCGGTACGCCGTACAGTTCCAAAGTCTCTCTGGTACCATTGGCTATAGCCTCGGATTGGTCGTTGAGTGTTGAGGACAGTTTGTAGGTATAATATTTTCCGCTTTGAGAGTCCAATAGTGTAACATCGGTAAAGGTGCCGCCTACATCAATGCCTATCCTATACATAGCGTCCTCCCTATGGGTGATCAATACTGCAGCCGCTGATATCGTAGGCATGGGAATGCTCGCAGGGCAACGATATCTATAGCACGTTAGGTTAAATAAAGTATATATCACAATATACCGTAAAGTCAATATATTTTTGCAAAATATATTTTCCTCGTTGGCAGGACCCTTTTCAAGTAAAAGGCCAGCTACAAATAAATATGATTTTGTATTATT
>JAUNBV010000178.1 GCA_030526885.1 Syntrophomonadaceae bacterium | reverse complement strand
TAACCGCCGAAAGGGAGAATGATCATGTACAAAAACATCGCCCAACATGAAATCATTGAACTGAAAGAACAAGTGCAGTATCAGGACGGCCAAATCGTAAGCAAGACCCTGGTCCAGAACCAACTCATGAGCATGACCCTGTTCGCCTTTGAAAAGAACGAGGAAATCAGCACTCACTCCGCCAGCGGCGATGCCATGGCCACCGTGCTGGAAGGCATCGGGCGCTTTACGGTGGGAGGAAAAGTGTTTAGCCTCCGCGCGGGGGAAACCATTATCATGCCCAAAGACATCCCTCACGCCGTCTACGGCCAGGAACGGTTTAAAATGCAGCTGGTGGTGTCCTTCTAGAGCAATCGAAAGGTATATCTTAGACGTGGCGTTAGGGCATGGAAGCATTACCGCAGGAATGACCGGCACTTATAACCCATTTCCGAAAAAACTAAAAACCTTTTCTAACTTCCCTATCCTGCTTCCTGACCCCAAAAAACAGCGACGCGCCCAGGGCGAGCAGCAGCAATCCGCCCCACAGCAGGGCGGACATCATGCCGTCAAAACTGCTGAACAGACCGGCGCCATACTCGTTTAAGTAGTAGGCCGGACCGCGCGCGCCTTCGTACCATTGCAGGAAAACGCGCCCCAGCAGGGCAAAAGCGCCGGTTATAAGGCAATATGCGGCATAGCGGGCGCCGTCGCCCACCGCCAGCCCGGTGCGGGCGTCACGCGGGTATCGCTCGGGATCGATACGGCTCAGACCGCCGTAGCGACGTTTAAAGAAGAAATAAAAGATGGGGCCGGTGCCGGTAGCGAACAGACCGATGAGGAAGTAGTCGGCGCCATTCATGAGCAGGGCCAGCACGGCGATAATAAACGGCAGGCCGGTAAAGAATATCAGTCCCGTTTTGCCGCCCGGCATCACAAAGCGTCCGGCGCGCTCCGCGGCGGGGTATTTTTGCCGCAGTTTTATCAGCGTCACCGGTATCATAATATACAGGGCCAGCAAAAAAACCACTTCCGCCATTACCAGGGTAGTAAAATCGTATTGGGCCAGGAATAAGCTCACCACCGCCAGCGACAATATCCCCACCCAGGGCACCCCCCGGCGTCGGCTGACCCGCATCAGCGCGGGGGGAAAGAGATGATCGGAGGCCAACACAAAAAAGCCGCGCGACCCGGCGGCCAGAAAGCTGTTGAAAATCGAACATTGGGATAGGATGGCCACGATGAGAAACAACACGCCCCAGCCATTGCCCAGATAGCGCGTTACTACGTCAAAATAGCTTACGGTCCCGAACCCGCCGTCCACCGCCCACAGTTCCCAATCTCCGAGCGAGGCCAATCCGGCCAGGGTGGGCAGGATATAAGTCAGCGCGATGAGCGGCATCACCAGCAGCAGGGCGCGGGGGATGACCTGCGGGTCCTCCAGTTCACCGGCTACATTGGAGATACATTCATAACCGCTGTACATCCAGATACAGATGCAGATACAGGCCCCGATGCCGGGCAGCATATTATCCGCGGACACAGCCAGAAACGGCTGCATCGGGTTGTGCTGCCAGTTCACCAGCCCGGTGACCGCCACCACCGCAAAGGCCGCCATCACCAGCAGCGACAGAACCGTGCTCACCCGCCCCACTTCCCTTATCCCGAACAGATTGATGACCGTGAAGATCACGATCATCGCGGCCTTCAACAGAAAAGACGTGCCGTCAGTCATGGGGATAAAATGCCCCAGATAACCCACCACCAGCGACACATAGACGCTGTTGGTTATATAAATCGACAGGGTAGACCACCACCCGGCCTGAAAACCCCAAAACTCGCCGAAGGCTTCCCGGGGCCACAGATACACCCCGCCCTCGCCGGGCAGCAATGAACTGAGCTCCGCGATCATATTGCTGATGGGCCAGGCCCAGATAAATGCAAACACCAATAATAAGGTCAGCGTAAGCCCCGGCCCGCCCGCGGGAATCATCTCCTCAATGCCGAAAGCCCCCGCCGCCACCAGACAGTAAAGGATAAAAACTACTGCCGAGGTCTTTACGGGATAACGTTTTAAACCGGTCAAACCCTGTGGACGCTGTTCCATCCTCTCCTGCTCTCCCCCGCTAAATTTGACCCGTTCATTATACGATAGAATCCTAAATTTGGGCAAATAAGAATGACCCGGCCAAAGCTCACGCGGGGGTAACGGAGCAACAGCCGGGCCATTTAGTTGATGATAGCCTCAGACTTTAATGTAAATAAACTTTCTTTGGAAAGAGGCGTTCGAGTTCCCCAAGCGGGATATACATCAGATCATCCTGTTTGACCAAAGCCAGGACGGCAACCTCTTTACCGCTGTATTCTTCCTGATAACTGCCTATCAGGCATAGGGTAAGTGCATTGCCTTCCATATACACAGTAAAGAGATCTCCTCGATTCAACGCCATGCCTCCGAAAACAATTTACGCCTAAGGCTACCTTCATAATCATCGTATGCAAACACCGCTCTCGATGTTCACGCGAATTATCGCGACAAGTCGCCGG
>JAUNBV010000177.1 GCA_030526885.1 Syntrophomonadaceae bacterium | reverse complement strand
CGGCTCGTTCCAGCTGACCTGCGAACTGATAACTGCAGGGAGCTTCACTTCAGTAGTAGCGGTTCCGCCATCAGCTTCACTGGTGCAGGTTGCGACGCCACCGGCGATTTCAATGCCGGTAATGACGTTGAGATGGGGCAGGCCCAAAAGCTCAGCAATACGAGTGGGAACCTGAGAAGAACCGTCATCGGAAGCAACATGGCCGGCGAGGACCAGGTCGGGGTTTTCGCCTTTGATGGCTTCTGCCAGAGCGGCTGCCCGGGCATATTCATCGGCAGAAGTATCCTGGGTTACGAGAATACCTCTGTCAGCGCCCATGGCGAGAGCGGTACGAATAGCATCCATAGCTTTGTCGGAGCCGGCGGATACCACCACTACCTCCGTGGCAACGCCCTTTTCCTTGAGCTGGATCGCACCTTCCACGGCAACTTCGTCATAAGGATTGATAATCAGGTTGATACCTGCATCATTGATTTTGCCGTCTTTAATTTCGATTTTGGCTTCTGTGTCAAATGTCTGCTTAACACATACGAGAACCTTCAAGTTCATTCCTCCTTTTCTTTTGATAACTAACTCTGTAGACTTCCTGACATTGTTCCCGGACTAGCACATCACCCCCACCGTTTGGTATAAAAAACTATAATTTGCCTGAGGCAAACATACCGTTTAGCTTCCTGCCGGAGCCTCGTTACGGAAAGTCCACAGAAAGCATACACTAATTTAAGATTCTATACGGACATTCCATTTCCTTCTTTTATCAAAATTACGTAACAGTTTTTTTGTCGCTTTTATTATTGGCTGCCATCAAGCCTGAAGCAAACCGTCCCTGAATAGGATAAGCCCCTTGCCGCGTATATTCAATGGATTCTTTCGTCAGCGCTGCCAAAAAAAGAGGACCTAAAGCGCTTACCACCGGTCCATGACGCGCTTTGCCGCCTGCAGTGTCCTTTCGACATCTATTAAGTCATGCGCCGCCGAAATAAAACACACTTCAAACTGTGAAGGGGGCAAATACACGCCCTCTTGCAACATTTCCTGATGAAACCTGGCATATATCTTCGTGTCGGAGCTCATCACGCTCTGATAATCCCAAACGTACTCATCGGTGCAAAACATGGTAAACATGGAGCCGTATTCATTAAACGCAAAGAAATTCAGCCTTTCCTCGCACAGCGTTTTCAGCCTGCCGACCAGTAGCTGCGTCAAGACCTCGATGCGGTCATAATAGTCGCGGTCCTGCAAAATTTTCAGCGTGGCTATTCCCGCCGCCATTGCCAGCGGGTTGCCGGACAGGGTACCGGCCTGATAAACCGGGCCTTCCGGCGCCACCTTGCTCATAATGTCAAAGCGTCCGCCATAAGCTCCTACCGGCAGCCCGCCGCCGATCACTTTACCCAGCGTGGTCAAATCCGGCTCGATACCGCTAATAGTCTGATACCCTCCATAGATAAGCCTGAAACCGGTTATCACTTCGTCAAAGATAAGCAGCGCGCCAAAGCGCCGGGTAATTGCCCGCAGTTCTTCCAAAAAGTCGGGGATGGGCAGTATGAGTCCCATATTGGCCGGTATGGGTTCTACGATGACGGCGGCAATGTCGTGTGGATATTGTTCAAAAGCCGCTTTCACCGACTCGATGTCGTTATAGCGGCATACTATGGTCTGCTCGGCTACCGCCGCCGTCACGCCGGGACTGCTGGGATGACCGGCAGTCAGCAGGCCGGAACCGGCCTGGATAAGAAAACTGTCCGCGTGGCCGTGATAACAGCCCTCAAACTTTATCATCAGGTCGCGGCCGGTATAGGCCCGGGCCAGCCGGATGGCGCTCATGGTTGCCTCGGTGCCGGAGTTTACCATGCGGATCTTGTCGATGGCGGGAAACGCATCGCAGATCATTTCCGCCAGTTCTACCTCCGCGGCGCAGGGAGCGCCGTAGCTTGTGCCCTTGGCCGCAGCCTGCGCTATGGCCTCCACCACTTGAGGATGCGAGTGCCCGAGTATTAAAGGACCGAAAGAGCCGATGTAATCAATATACTCGTTACCGTCGACATCATATAGATGGCTGCCCTGCGCCCGCTCGATAAACAGCGGGGTGCTCCCCACCGATTTGAAAGCGCGTACCGGACTGTTTACTCCGCCCGGAATCACTTTCTGCGCTCTGCCGTACCACTGATCCGAAATCTCCCGTCCCATTAGAAACTCCTCCTTATCCTTGATCAAAACGCATGCTGCTCTTCTTAAATTCTCGCACACTGCGAATCACGTTATAGTTTTCCAGCCCGCTGAGACGGGATAATTCCGCTATTATGTCGGTGAGCTCCTGCTCGTCGCGCGCATGTACCATGGTGTATAACGGCCATGGGAATTCTTCCGTCATAGCCCGCAGGTAACAATGGCTGACCGCCTTATGCCCGGCCAGTATCTCCCCGCATCGATCCCACATCTCAGGTTCGGCCTGCCATACCACCATGGCGTTGGCGCGATAGCCCGCTTCCCGATGGTGCAGCACCGCGCTGAGCCGCCTGATCTTACCTTCATCCCGCAGCTC
>JAUNBV010000176.1 GCA_030526885.1 Syntrophomonadaceae bacterium | reverse complement strand
TCGATTAATTCATCTCGAACTTTCCATACAAAATCATTGCTTTGCTTATAATTAAAATACCACCCCTCAAAAGGAATAATAAAATAAGTCCTACTCTTTTTATCGGTACCTATTACTTCAAATCTATTTAAATATTTAATAATTCTCTTGCCCAAGCCTATTACAATTCCATTGTATGGAGTTCTTCCGGTAATGCTGTTTGCTATCATGACTTCCTTGCTGGTTGCTTGGTGAAAAGGTTGATTATACCAATCAATGACCATATTCAAGCTACTGACATTAAATATATGGTTATCCTGTAACATTGATTTCCATTCATTCTTTGTAACATCAATGTCTGCGCTGTAAATCCCATAATTATTTTTTAAATATATCCTTTTCATATTTTACTATCTCTTGTTTGCTCCAGCGCCACCACCGTCTCCACATGCGCCGTGTGCGGGAACATGTCTACCGGCTGAACGGCGTCCACTTGGTAGCCCGCAGCGCAAAACCGCGCCAGGTCGCGGGCCAAGGTGGCGGGGTCGCAGGATACATAGATGATACGCGGTGGCGCCTGATCCGTTATCGCCTCTAGGGACGCGGGATGGCACCCCGCGCGGGGCGGATCCAGTATCACCACGTCAAAGCCCCCCGGCGCGCCCTTTGCGTCCGCTGCCCGCCACGGGTTGCGTATGCCGGAGAGCAAATCTTCGCAGGCGCCGCAATAAAATATGCAGCATTCCGGCGCCAGGCCGTTTAATGCCACATTAAAATCCGCGTCCGCCACTGCCGCGGCGTTATATTCCACCCCGCATACCCGATGCCCCGCCCGGGCCAGCATACACGATATGGTGCCGGAGCCGCAATATGCTTCCAAGATATCAAAGGACGCCCCTTCCCCCACCATCGAGAGAATCACTGCATATAACTTATCGGCCTGTACGCTGTTTACCTGCAGGAAACCCGTGGCCCCTATACGGTAGCGGCACCCCGCCAGCGCCTGCAACTGCCAGCCGGGGCCGAACACGGCGCGCAGTTTACCACCATCCATTACGCACACCGAGGCGATTTCCGGGAAGCGTGCCCTTAGCGCCGGCAAAAAATCTCCATCGCTTGGTTCCCGCGGCAGCAGCAACAGCAAACTGCCGTCCACATTGCTCTGCCGCAGCACCACCTGATCGCCGCCGCCCAGCCCGGCGACGGAAACGCGCTCATTAAGCCATCCCCCGATTTCATTCATCAGCGGGGGGATTATCCCGCAAGCGCAAAACGGCAGCATTTCATGGCTATCCGCCCGGAAAAACCCCAGGCCGACATCATCTTTGCCGCGCCCCACCTGCCATGTCACCTTATTGCGGTAATGACGGGGATTTTCCATGCCGATGACCGGCGCCACCTCCGCCTCGATATGCGCGATGCGCCGCAGTTGTTCAGCCACGGTCTGACGCTTGTACGCCAGTTGCTGCGCATAAGTCACATGCTGCCACACGCAGCCTCCGCAGGCATAAAAAAGCGGGCACCACGGCTCCGCGCGCTGCGGCGAAGCCTCGATGATTGCCCCCAGCCGCCCTCGCGCATAGCTTTTTTTGCTTTGGGTCACTTCCGCTGCGATCAGCTCACCCGGCAACGCCCAGGGCACAAAACACACCTTGCCCTCCATGTGGATCACGCCCTCACCGCGGTGAGTGACACCCTCAACCCAATACTCCATCGCTCTCCCCCACCAGCGCATGGCCCTTATTTTTTCCCAGTTTAATGCAATTCTCTATGGAGGTCAATCTATTTAATGTCATCCAAAAGGCATAACTGCTTTGGCCGCTCTCATCCTGCTCCCGAAGTGCGCGACGCTTCCTTGGCGGCCTCTGCTTGGCAGCACACATATTCACATCTCTTTATCGTACTTATAGCGATAATAGACGCCGCAACCAACCACAAACAGATACGCAAACACCAGCAAAAGGAGCGGCACAACTTCAACGCCCATCAGGGCAAAAGAAATCATCAAAGCGCCAAAAACGAAAATCATCAAATCATATGCCTTGCCTTTGGCTTGATTTGAAAGGGCCCTATTTCTCTCATCATTTTTTTCGATCTCAATTTGCTTTTGAAGTGTCGGGCTTTTTTTCAACGCCCGACGGCTGATTACATTTCCCATACCGTGCCCGAATGTGCCGCACCCCACGCCTATGCAGACATAGGGCAGCGCGAGCATGACGCCCTGCGCCCCGGCGTACTGCCACAGCAGGAACAACCCTGTGCCGAGCAGCAATACGCCAATGATGGCAACGATGTAATCTATCATTTTCATGATTCCTCCTCCTCGTAGATAAAAATTTCTTCGATGTTCATGCCGAAATATCTGGCGATCCTGAAAGCCAGGATGATGGACGGGTTATACCGGCCATTTTCCAAAGACCCTATCGTCTGCCGGGATACTTCCAAGGCGGCGGCCAAATCTTCCTGCTTTATCCCCCTGCTCTTCCTCAATTCCTCTAAACGGTTTTTCAACCTCTCGCCCCCCTTACGGAAAGTGTACTTTCCATTTCAGTCTACCTCCCCGTTGTGAGCATGTCAAGCCCGCTGTCC
>JAUNBV010000030.1 GCA_030526885.1 Syntrophomonadaceae bacterium | reverse complement strand
TCCAGAAATAGTATTTCATAGGGCATACCCTCTTTATCTAACTGGCGCAGGGAATCGTTCAAGTCGCGGAAAAAATCCCCCCCGCGAATGTCGATCACCATCGCCGCCTTGTCAATGCGGCCTTCGGACTGCAAGCTGAGCTCAATGAACTTTTCCACCAGCGCCGGGGGTAAATTATCCACGCAATAATAACCCAAATCCTCCATGCAATTCACCGCCTGGCTTTTCCCCGCGCCCGACATACCGGTAATAATAATTAGACGTAAACGATTTGAACTCTCCATGCGGTTCATCATCTCCCTCTATAACAGTATTATATAATAAAATCAGGCGCCGCGGTAGGGGCCAATCAGCGTATGCTTGTTCCCTATGCCTGCTGCCGCTATACTCTAAGCGTCAGGAATAACAGATTGTAAGGCAAGATAGCGGCCGTATGCTAGCCGGCTATAGAATAATAAGGAATTACAGCTATATTTACCATAGCGATATATTTTTGTCCCGCTGCTCATTGATACTAAAGGGTTCAGCGTTTTTCAAAAGCGGCTTTTAAGTGAAAATGAGCCTGGACAGGCAGCAAGAGGCAATGGTTTTTAAACTTGCCGACAGGACTTGACGGTAGCGACAGTCGCCTTCCTAATACGTAATAATGCAGAAAGGCGGATATTATGAAAAGCTTTTGGTAAAACCGATAGCTTACGTGCACAGTAAAATCAAGCAGCCGGCGGAAATGCCGCCCGGCGGGAATTCATCCCCAGCAATTGCAGGACTTCACAGATGAAGAATTGTTTTGGAGCTTTCGGGAGAACGGTTAAAAGCACGGCCCACCCGGCGCGTTTATCAAATCCGGCAAGGCAGGTCGCTTAAATCCTCACCGTATGGCGGGAATGAAGATCAAATCAGCTCTCAGCGCTATAAAGCACCGGCAATGGCGATTCGGTTGCCGCTCAGCGCCGGCCCCATTGGCGCACGTAAAATCTAAGCTCGTCCCTGAAATCAGGGTGGGCGATGGAGATAAGGGCCTTCATACGCTGATCGGCGGATATGTATTTAAGCTTGACCGCGCCGTACTCGGTCACCACCACGTCAACAAATGTACGCGGAGTAGTTATCACGCTCCCCGCCGGCATCTCAGGAACGATTTTGGACTGTAATCTGCCCTGCTTGTCAATGTAAGTGGAATTGAGCGCCAGAATGCTGACCCCGCCGGGCGACATCTGCGAACCGATGACAAACTGCAACTGTCCGCCGCTGCCGCTGTACTGAACCTTGCCCAGCGCTTCGGAATTGGCTTGACCGGTAAGATCTATCATCAGTGTGTTATTGATGGAAATCATAGCATTGTTGCGGGCAATTATATTCGGATCGTTGATATTGCCGATTTCGGTAAAGAAAAAATCTTCATTGTTGTGCAGATACTCTATTACGCTGGCGTTGCCGGGGGAGAAGCAACCCACCGATTTGCCCGGCATATAAGTCTTTTTGCTGTTGTTGATGGCGCCGCACTTCATGAGGTCAACGATAGATGTGCCGATGACCTCGGAATGCACTCCCAAATCTTTTTTGTCCTTGAGGAAGAATCCTACCGCCGTGGACAGGCCGCCGAATCCGAGTTGGATGGTGGCTCCGTTGGGAACGAAATCAGCAATGTAAGCGCCAATCTGCTGTTCCTTCTCGGTGGTGGGGATATCGGTTATCCACCCCAGCGGATGATTGTCCTCTAAAATATAATCCACCTCGGAAACGTGAAGCTTTAAATCGGGGCCGCCCAGATTGGGCAGAACGTTATTGACTTCCGCAATCACTATTTCTGCGTTTTCGATGATACTGCGGTGGCACAAACCGCCAAAAGTCGAACGGCTCATGTAACCGTCCTCATTGGGTGGGCTTACTCCGATGGCTACAATACGCGGATTGTGGGTATCCAACCACTCGCGGATATTGCCCAAATTGGTGGGGACGTAGCTGGTGGAACCCCGGCGGGCCGCCTCCCGCTCCGGTGGACTGCCGATGAAAATAGACTCCATGCGCAGCATGTCATCATATTTTTCTTCCATGAATTCCTCTTTGCCCTGAGTGAAGCCCACCATAAGATACAGTCGCCGCATATTCAAATTCTCCGCCCGCATCAGCATTTCATGTACAAAGGCGCGCGGAATCGTATCGCCGCCGCCTAAGCATATACGGTCGCCATCACGGACATGAGCTGCCACTTCCTCCGCCGAAAACAGCTTGCGTCGATATTGCTCCTGCCAGGTCCCGGTGGAACTGTTCATCCTTTCCGCCCGCGTGGGCGGCCGAAATAACTGCAAGCCAAATTACAACTCCCTTCACAAAAATAGGCAATTTTGATTCATTGTATACCAGACGGCGTTAACTGTCCATTATCATTTTCTTTGCAAAACAATGGCAACAAAATTCAAGTATCGACCGCCGCCCGCTTCCATGGATTTTCTGTCACCTTCGGCATATTCATTATCACAGGCCAGCCAGTCATCCCAGACCTCCTCATTGCTCTCCATTTCATAAACCGAAAGATTCTCTATGCCTTCGGTTTGACTGATAAGGTTTTTCCAATAGACCGCGTCATGGAGATAATCGAGCTGTTCCGGAGTCCAGGAAAGCAGCAGTTCCGGGGGAATCAGGTCATGACAGTCCTTTTTCATGCCGGGCACGGCGATATACAGGAAGCCCCCGTGCTTTATGACCGGGAGCAGTTTACCGAGGTATGCCGGGTCGCGGCCGAAGTAGTTGTACGAATCCGTGCAGACCACCGCATCAAAGGTTTCCGCCGCAAAGGGCAAATTTTCCGCATCTGCTTTTAGGGGCATGATCTGCTCTGGGGTCAGGCTCATTGCCTCAAAAAATCGCTTGTTGTCGGTGGGATCGCTCCATAAATCTGCGGCAAATACCCTAAAACCATACTCCTTCACCAGAAACACCGAGGTCAGGCCTTGTCCGCTGCCAAGGTCCATTACCAACGCGCCCTGCGGGATTTGATGATTCAATAGCAGTTCCTCCACAAGCTTGATGGGATTGGGTCCCATAATTTTTTGGCGCACCAGATGCGTATCATATCGATTGCTTCGTGGATAATTCATATTTTAATCTCCTTCCTTAATTTATGCTCATACGGCCGAACTAAATCCATTCGTTGCCGCGTCCATTATGACGACAAAACGCTTATCTTTGCCCCGAGCACCGCATAGATAACATCTTATCGGCGGCAAGCCGGTACAACCGGAGTATTATTCGTGAGTCATGGGCTTTGCGTTTGACTCGCTACTCAACACAACCAAAATACGGGGTTTAAGGGGGCACAAACCGCTTTTATTACTTCAATTCGCGGTAAAAAACTATGGTGTCCTGATACTCGCCTGTTTTCAAAAGAAAGCCCTGCGGAACTATCCCCAATTTTATAAAGCCTAGTTTATTATAAATATGGATGGCACTTTCATTGTCTCTTACTACCGCATTCAATATCATCAATTTATAACCCAGTTCCTTGGCTTTTTGCAGTGAATGGCGCACTAAGCTTTCCCCGATTTTTAATCCCCGCATATTTGAATCAACTGCATAGCCAGTATTGGCTTGATGGCCGCATCTTCCTACATTATTGGGGTGTAAAATATATAAACCTGCTACTTTATCATCGCATTTGGCAACGCCTACAAAATCTTGCTGGTCAAAGAATTCTTTGCCGCTGTCTATGGTCAACAATTCGAGCTGAGGAAATGCTATGCCTTCTTCTACAATTTCGTTCCATATGGAGATCATCTCGGCCAGATCTTTTTCACCATAAGCGTCGATTACGATATCCATTTATTCACTCTCCCGCCAGTATTATTGCCTTAACTTGTAGCGCGTTCACCTTCCAAGCATAGGGATGGGCGCCATAATTGGGAGCCGCCCGTAAGTCGCCCACTGTTTTTGGTTGCGTTTTTGGTTCATTTTCTGTTCTATCGGCTTATCAGCCGTCTGTCTTGACTGCCTCAAAGCCCAGATCGCCTAGTTCTTCAATGGCGGTGGCCACGCTTTGCTGGCCGCCCTCGATGGTCACGGTTTTATCATCCAACGATACGGAGAAGGACAATTCCGCTTTGTTCAGGGCGTTGGTAATACGGTTGACGCAGTTTTTACAGTGCATGTCTTCTACTTTCAGGATGGTCATAGCCGATACCTCATTTCATTAATTTTTGCAAGGTGGTCAGGAAATCGTCGATCACTTCGTCGTTCCCTGCGCGGATATCATCTACCACGCAGGTGCGGATATGATTGCCGAGCAGTTCTTTGATGAAGGCGTTCAGGGCCGACTGCGCGGCGGACACCTGGATCAGGATGTCGGTGCAATATGCATGGTTTTCAACCATGCCCCGAATGCCTCTGATTTGCCCTTCAATACGGTTCAAACGGTTAGTCAGGGCACGCAGTTCCGGTTCTTCCCGATGTTTGGTCTTGGAACAACAGTCTTTGCTCATAACTCTTTCCTCCCCAGCCGCAACGCATTGGATACTACGCACAGCGAGCTTAAAGACATCGCCAGTCCGGCGATCATGGGGCTTAACAGCAGCCCGTTGACCGGATAGAGCGCTCCGGCAGCTATCGGTAGTCCGATTACATTATAACAAAATGCCCAAAACAAGTTTTGCTTAATGTTACGGATGGTTAAACGGCTGAGCCTTATGGCGCGGGTGACATCGTTTAAATCGCTGCGCATCAGTATTATGTCGGCGGATTCGATGGCAACGTCGCTGCCGTTGCCGATAGCGCAGCCGACATCCGCCTGTGCCAGCGCCGGCGCGTCGTTGACACCGTCGCCCACCATCACCACGGTATGCCCCTGCGCTTGTAAATCGGCTATCACGCCTGCTTTGTCCCCAGGCAGCACTTCGGCAATAAACTCATCGGCACCGGACTGGGCAGCGATGTGGGCGGCTGCGTTACGGTTATCTCCGGTCAGGATGAGCACTTTCATGCCCAGTTGCTGTAATCCTGCAATAGCGGGAGGACTGGTAGCCTTTATAATATCGGAGATGCCTATCATGCCACATAGCGCGTCATCCGCGGCAATAAATACCAGGGTGTGCCCCGACCCGGAGAGATCTTCCGCTTCTGCTATCAACGGGGCTATATCGATTCCCGCTTCCTCCAACATCCTGCGATTTCCCATCAGCACCCGCCGTCCATCGCTCATAACGGCTTTAACGCCTCGTCCGGCAAGGCTGGTGAAATCGGTTGTATTCAGGCCGCCGCTCAATCCTTTTTCATTAGCGTGGTTGACAATGGCTTTAGCCAGGGGATGATCGGAAAGCGTCTCAATGGCAGCCGCCAGAGTCAGCAATTCGTCCTCGCTTATTCCCCTCGCCGAGACCGCGGTGACGGTCGGCTTGCCTTCGGTCACGGTGCCAGTTTTGTCCAGTACCACCACATCCGCGTGATGCGTAGTTTCCAGAGCCTCCCCGCTTTTTATCAGGATGCCGTGCGAAGCGCCCAGGCCGGAGCCGACGATGATGGCCGTCGGCGTCGCCAGCCCCAGCGCGCAGGGGCAGGCGATGACCAGCACTGCGGTAAATACGCTTAAGGCAAAGGCGGTTTGCTGACCGGCCAGCAGCCAGACCGCAGCAGCAATGATGGCGATGGCTATAACCACGGGGACAAACACGCCCGCCACTCGATCGGCGATGCGGGATATAGGCGCTTTTTTGCCCTGCGCGTCCTCCACCAATCGGATGATCTGTGCCAGAGTAGTGTTTTCACCAGTGCGGGTCACTTCGACATATAGCGCGCCTTCACAATTAATGCTGCCGCCCGTCACTTGGTCGCCGGAAGCTTTTTCAATGGGTAAGCTTTCTCCGGTCAGCATCGATTCGTCCACCGCGCCGCTGCCTTCAGTCACGATCCCATCCAGCGGTATTCTGCTGCCGGGGCGCACCAACACGATATCGCCGATCTGCAGCGAAGCGGTTGCTACCTCTGAGGTAACGCCGTCTTTAATCAGGGTGGCAACGTCTGGCGCCAGTTCGGTAAGCTTGCGGATAGCATCGCCGGTTTTGCGCTTGCTGTTGCCCTCCAGATATTTACCCAACATAATCAGGGTGATAACCACGGCGGCGGATTCGTAATACAGTTGATGAACGTAATGTACATTGACGGGAATGAGAGCGGTGATTGCCACACTATACAAGAAGGAACTGGAACATCCAAGCGCTACCAGCGTATTCATGTTGGGATTGAGATGCAAGAGCGCGCTGAACCCGCCGATGAAAAACTTCCGTCCGCAGTAGAGTACCGGAAGGGTGAGCAGAAGCTGGGTCACGGCATACCCCATGGGGTTGCGGCCCGCATCCACAAAGACAGGCAACGGCAGGTCATTGAACAACATGGTGCCCATTGACACATATAACAGGAGCGCGGACAGAATAGCTGCGGTAACGATTTGTCCGAAGGATACCGCAATCTCTTCCGCTTCCAATGCATCCGTGTTTTCCCCTGTTCGGCCCACCGGCATAGGGCGGGCTCCAAAACCGGCCTTTTCTACCTTTTGTATGATTAGCTCCGGAGTAACACGCTTCTCATCATACAACACCGTCATGCGGTTGGTCATGAGATTGACATCGCTGCGTTCAACGCCGTCCAGCTTGCGGGTGACACGCTCCACAGCGCTGCTACAGGCCGCACAGGACATGCCGTCGATCAAATAGACTTCTTCTTTCACGATGCAACCTCCCTTTCAAAATACGGGGTGGGGGTATATTGTGCAATTCATAATATACCTCCACCCCGTATTTGTCAACTCATATCATATCTCTGTCATAGATTATATTTTATCCCGCGTCCGCGGGGTGTATGCTATGGTTACGTCATTGCCCCCCGGCCTTATCCCATAAGTATCATTGCTTGATCCAGCAGAGCGTTCATATCCCGGGCAGTGGTGGCGCGATTTATCTGTTCCCGCATTTTAGCGGCAGCGCGCATACCTTTGATATACCATGAAATGTGTTTTCTCATCTCGCGCACCGCTACCTCCTCCGGCTGCTGTTTCACCGCCAGAGACAAATGGCGGCGGGCGGTGGCGATGCGCTCCTCCGGTTCGGGCGGGGGCAGTAGCTCGCCCCGTTCCAGCAGGGCGGCGGTTTCCCGGAAAATAAAAGGGTTGCCCAATGCGCCACGGCCTATCATAACAGCATCACAACCGGTTTCCTCCATCATGCGCTGCCCGTCGGCGGCGTTGTGGATGTCACCGTTGCCGATAACGGGAATACTCACCACCGCCTTCACGCGCCGAATCATATCCCAGTCGGCGTGGCCGGTAAAAAACTGCCTGCGGCTACGGGGGTGCAGAGCGATAGCGTTCACCCCTTCCTCCTGCGCGATTTGCGCCAGTTCCAGACAGCTTTCGTCTTCATCCTCCCAACCCTTGCGCATTTTCACCGTCAATGGCACGCTCACCGCGTCGCGCACCGCGCGAAGCATTTCCCGGGCGCGGGGCAGATCGTTGAGCAGGGCGGCCCCCCCGTCGTTTTTTACTACCTTAGGCGTGGGGCAGCCCATGTTTATATCGATGAGCGCCGCACCTCGTTCCGCTAAAATCCTGGCTCCCCGCGCCACATCCTGCGGCCTGGAGCCAAAAACCTGCACCCCCACCGGCCCGGTCTCGCCCTGTGTATCAGCGATATAACCTGTCTTCTTCTGACCGTATATAAGCCCCATATCACTTATCATTTCCGTAAAAACAAGGCCGCATCCCATGCCGGCGGCGATCTGCCGATAGGCCTTGTCGCTGACGCCGGCCATCGGCGCGGCGATGACACGGTTATTCAATTCAAGCGTACCGATTTTAAGCTTAGCCATGGTTATTTATTTCGTAAATCATGCGCAGCCCCTCCAGCGTGAGGTTTTCATCCACGATATCGATGCATTCCGTTTCCTCGGCGATAACCGCGGCCAGACCGCCGGTGGCGATAACCGTCATTTGCTGCTCCAGCTCCGCCTTTATGCGCCCTACAATGCCCTCCACCTGACCGGCAAAACCGAAGATGATGCCGGCCTGCATACTGTTGACGGTATTCCTGCCCACCACCGTGCGGGGGCGGGACAACTCGACGCGGGGCAGCTTGGCGGCGCGGCTGACCAGCGCCTCGGTGGAAACACGAATACCGGGCGCGATGGCCCCGCCCATGTATTCGCCGGCCGCGGTTACTACGCAAAAGGTAGTGGCGGTGCCAAAGTCGATAATTATTAGATTGCCGGGGTATTTGGCGTGCGCGGCCAGCGCATTGACTACGCGGTCGGCCCCTACCTCGCGTGGGTTTTCATATTTTATGTCCACGCCGGTGCGGATACCGGGGCCCACTACCAGCGGCTTGCATTTAAAATAGCGCTGGCTCATCCACTCCAACTCATTCATCAGGCTGGGCACCACGGAGGAAATCACCACAGCCTTGACCTCCCGTATATCCAGTCCTTCCCGCATAAACCAGCCCTGGAGCAACACCCCGTACTCATCCGCAGTGCGCATATTGTCGGTGCGCATGCGCCAGTTGGTCAGCAACTGCTCTCCGCGGTATATCCCCACCACGATGTTGGTGTTGCCTATATCGAATACCAGTATCATTGTCTTCCTCCCATAATCCTTTATTCTTTACAACAGCGCAACCCCTGCACCGTTACC
This sequence comes from Syntrophomonadaceae bacterium, assembly GCA_030526885.1. Lineage (GTDB taxonomy): Bacteria > Bacillota > Syntrophomonadia > Syntrophomonadales > Syntrophomonadaceae > JAUNBV01. Next base: position 6,458 of record JAUNBV010000030.1, on the reverse strand, counting down.
GCGTTTTGCACTGCGCGGCGCACCGCTTTGGCCAGTACCTGTGCACTGAGATGGCCCACCAAGCTCACATCGGCTTCTATTTCGCCGGTGGCCAGCGCAAAAATGGTATCGCCGTCGTGCATGGTGTGAATGGGGCTGATGCTGCGCGCCAATCCATCATGTGCCATCTGAGCCACTCTGCGGGCCTGGGCCTTATTGAACCGCGCGTTGGACGCCACCACCGCAATGGTAGTGTTGCCGGCGGGGTTTAGTTGTGAGCTCATGCCGGTCATTGCCTGATAAGCGGCTTCGGTACCGATTATCCTGCCTCCGATATCGCGCACTCCGGCGATGATGTCCCCGTTTTGGGCCATCACATCGCCCAGCGCGTTGACCGCAACCAAGGCCCCTACCGTAAGCCCGTCCGGCATGGCAACCGACCAGCTGCCCTGACCGCTTTTGGTGCAAGTGCCCATACCGCATAGCTTGCCCACGGTGGCGCCGGCGCCGGCGCCAAAATTGCCCTCCGGCACCTCGATTCCGGCTCGCGCACACGCTTCATACCCCATCTCCGGATCGGGGCGGCGTGAAAAGCTGCCCGCCGCCAGATCGTATAGCACCGCCGCCGGCACGATAGGCACTACGCCGCCTTGCACCGCATGGCCCACGCCCCGTTCCTCCAGATACCGCATTACTCCGCTCGCCGCGGCCAGCCCATAGGCGCTGCCACCGCTGAGCATTACCGCATGCACCGTGGACACGAGATTCCCCGGATCCAGCAAATCGGTCTCGCGGGTGCCGGGGGCTGCGCCGCGCACATCCACACCGCACACCACGCCCTGCTCCCCGGTCAATACCACGGTGCAGCCGGTCAGGGCTTCCATATCCTGCATCACTCCGACCTGCAGCCCTTTTACATCCGTCAGTTTCGGCATTTTTTGCTCCTTTATCCGTTAATCCACGAATTTGAGGCTTATATCCACATTAGGGGCGGAATGAGTCAGCGCGCCCATCGAAATATAATTGACTCCCGTCGCGGCCACCGCCTCCAAATTAGCGGCGGTAATGCCACCGGAGGCCTCCAGTAGCGCCCGCCCCCGGGTGAGCTTTACCGCCTCGGTCATCGCGGCGATATCCATGTTGTCCAGCATCACGATATCGGCCCCGGCCTGCAGCGCTTCCTCTAGCTGCGCTAAATTTTCCACCTCGACCTCGATCCGCATGGTATGGGGAATCCCGCAGCGTACTTTTTGCACTGCGGGCATGATGCCGCCCGCCGCATGGATATGATTATCCTTGAGCATTACTCCGTCGTAAAGGGCAAAACGGTGATTGGCCGCGCCGCCCACCCGCACCGCGTATTTTTCCAGACTGCGCAGGCCGGGAGTGGTCTTGCGGGTATCGACCAAAACCGCGTGTTGATCAGAGATAAGGCCGCTTAAATAACGGGACTGGGTAGCGATTCCCGACATGCGCTGCACCAAGTTCAGCGCCAGCCGCTCTCCGCTCAACAGCGCCCGGGTGCGTCCGCTTATGGTAGCGATCATATCCTGAGCACGTATCGCCTGCCCGTCTTGAATATGGATGTCAATCTTGGCCTCGGGATCCAGATGTTTGAAGACGGCGGCGCTGACCTCAATGCCGGCCAGCACTCCTTCGCCCTTGGCCAGTAACACTGCGCGGCTCCTTTGCTCCGCCCCGATTAGACGCTCGGTAGTAATATCGCCCACGCCAATATCTTCCAGCAGTCCCATCTCGATTATGCGTTTAATCTCCAAATAACTGATGCCGGCAATGCTCATTATCCGTCTCCTAAATCGTTTTTAATCATCCCTATAACCCGGTTATAGTTATTAAAAAGTTTTCCCCTCCCGGCCACCGCTACCCCTGTGGGAGCCAGCAACCGGGATCAGCAGTTTACAAATCCGCTGTGCTGCATCCAGCGCATATCCTCGGGCGCAGGATAGTCGGTGCGGTAATGCCCGCCACGGCTTTCGCGCCGCCACAGCGCCGCTTGAACGGTTATGCGGGCCACCGTGAGCATGTTTATGACCTCCCAATAGCTCACCTTATCCTCGCTGTCGGCCAGTTGGAGGTACAGTTCCTCCACCTGCCGGTTGGCTTCCTTGAGCTGGGCTTCATTGCGCAGAATTCCTACCTGTTCCCACATGATACGGCGTAGGCGGCTGCGAACCTGTGAAGGAGATAGCCCCGAAGCGGCCGGAACGTGAAGCGTTTCATTCTGCCACAGCGCAGGGATATCAGCTTCCGGCAGCAAACGCCGGTACATTATTTCTTCGCCGTGACGGGCGATGCGCTCACCGAACACGATGCCTTCCAACAAGGAATTGGACGCCAGGCGATTTGCGCCGTGCACCCCGGTGCAGGCGGCCTCGCCGCAGGCGTAAAGCCCGCTGATCGCCGTTTCACCGTCCACAGATGTTTTGATGCCGCCCATGGTATAATGGGCGGCGGGCGATACCGGCAGATAGTCGCTTGCAAAATCAAGGCCGCGCTTAAGGCAGCTGCGGTATATATTGGGGAAACGCTTCACCGCATTAGGTATGGCGGTCATATCGAGATAAACATAATCAGACCCGGTTTTGGCCATCTCGCTGACGATGGCGCGGGACACGACATCGCGCGGCGCGAGTTCCTGCAAGGGGTGATAGTGGGCCATAAAGCATTCGCCCTCCGTATTGCGCAAACGTCCGCCCTCGCCCCTTACCGCCTCGGATATCAGCAGGCGCTGCGAATCCTGGCTGTATAGCACCGTGGGGTGGAACTGGATGAATTCCATGTCGCAAATCTCCGCTCCCATGCGAAACGCCGCGGCCATGCCGTCGGCGGTGGCCACCGGCGGGTTGGTGGTGTGAGCATAAAGCTGCCCGGCGCCGCCGGTCGCCAGTATCACCGCCCGGGTCCGGCACAGGATGCTCTGTTGATTACGGTTATCGTAAATATGCGCCCCCCAACATTCGCGTCCCGTGCTGTCGCCTAATATATCCACCAGGTAGTAATCCTCCCACATGGCGATACGGGGGTTATTCTCACAGCTCTCCACCAGCGCTATGCGGATGGCTTCGCCGGTAGCATCGGCAGCGTGCAGGATCCGGGCGTGGCTGTGCGCGCCTTCACGGGTCAGGGAAACCTCCCCGCCCTTCATGTCAAAAGATGCGCCCAGCGCAATCAACTCGCGCACCCGCTCCGGGCCTTCGCGCACCAGCACGTCCACCGCGTCGATATCGCACAGCCCCGCGCCCGCCTCCAGCGTATCTTCCAAATGCAAAAAGGGGGAATCCTCTTCATGCACGGCGGCAGCTATCCCCCCTTGAGCCAGCCCGGTATTGGACTCTTTAAATGTGGTTTTGCTGAGTACCGTCACCTGTCCGAAGGCAGATGCCTTAAGCGCGGTAAACATTCCGGCGATACCTCCGCCGATAATGAGAAAATCGGTATGTATGACCGGTACGCTCGGGTCCGGTTTATTAATATATCTGCTGATCCTCATGCCTGTCCTCGGTTCCTGCCGGTCACGGAAGCTGCAGCATACAATCCAAAGCCTGATATGCGCGTTGCCGGACGGCTTCGTCAATTTCTACCGTCGGCTGCAATCGTTCCAGGCTCAAAAGCAGCCGCTGCGGGGTTATCTTTTTCATATCCGGGCAGATAAAATCTTCCCGCGCCGGATAACAGCGGCGATGGGGGCTGTGGACAGCGGCGGTATTGAGCAACCCCTGCTCGGTGCCGATGATGAATTCGGCTTCCATTTCGTCTATATACTTCAATATCCCGGCGGTGGAGGTGGTCTTGTCAGCCAGAGCCACTACCTCGGGGCGGCATTCGGGATGTACCGCGACCAGAGCTTCGGGGTATCGCTCCTGCATGGCTTTGATATGCTCGGGCGTCAACCGGTCATGGATGGGACAGCAGCCGTCCCACAGGATAAGGCTGCGCCCGCTCCAGGCGGCTACATTAGCGCCCAGATTGCGATCGGGGGCAAAGATGATGGGGGTGTCCTGCGGAATGGAGTTTATTACCTGCAGGGCATTGGACGAAGTGCAACAAATGTCGCTTTCCGCTTTGACCTCGGCGGTGGTGTTGACATAGGAAACTACTACCGCGCCGGGATGCTGCGCGCGCAGGGCTTTGAGCCCAGCGGCGTCCACCATATCGGCCATAGGGCATCCGGCTTCCGGCGCCGGATTGACCACCAGCTTGCCGGGATTCAATATTTTTGCGGTCTCGGCCATAAACGAAACGCCGCAGCTAACTATGACCTCAGCTTCGGCTTGTCTGGCCTCACGCGCCAGTTGCAGCGAATCGCCCACGTAATCAGCCACTGCCTGGATTTCCGGCGGTTGATAATAGTGAGCCAAAATGATGGCTCCCTGTTGGTGAGCCATAGCACGGATTCGGACTGACAGCGATTCTGTCATCCTCGACCCTCCTAACCGGGTTTATTCTACGGCGGTTATTTCGTTTTGGGAATTCAAAAACACCTTGCGGGGCATATAGCCCTTGCATTCCTCGTCACTGAGGAGCGTGTAGGTGATAATGATAACCACGTCGCCGGGCTCCGCCAAACGCGCGGCCGCGCCGTTTAAGCACACCACTTTGGAGCCGGGCTCGCCTTCGATGACATACGTTTCGAAACGCGCGCCGTTATTATTGTTCACCACCGTCACTTTTTCGTTCTCTATTATGTCGGCCGCATCCATGATCTCTTTGTCGATGGTGATACTGCCCACATAATTCAGGTTTGCATCCGTCACCACGCCGCGATGGATCTTGGATTTCATCATATGACGATACATTTTTCTATCCCTCCACTAACAGGTTATCGATCAACCTGGTTTTTCCGAATCTTACGGCCAGCGCGATCAAGGCTGGGCATTCTATGGTGTTGATATCCCGCAGTTCCTCGCCGTCATAGATTTCGATATAATCCACTTCGGCTAAAGGACTGGCTTCGATATACTCCCACAACAAGGCTTTTATCTTCGCCGGGTCGCGTTCCCCGCCTTCGATCGCCGCTTGGGCCGCATTTAACGAGCGGGACAACACCAGCGCCTGTTGCCGCTGTTCTTCGTTGAGGTAGGTATTGCGGGAACTCATCGCCAGTCCGTCTTCCTCCCTCACGATAGGGCCCCGAATGATTTCCAGCGGAAAATTCAATTCCCGCACCATCTTTTCCAGAACCATCACCTGCTGGGCGTCCTTCTGCCCGAAGTAAGCTTTATCCGGCAAGCAGATATTGAACAGTTTGCACACCACCGTGGTCACTCCCCGAAAATGGCCGGGGCGGGAGCTTCCGCACAGCTTCTGCGCGATCTCCCCTTCGATGGTGACGGCGCTGCTAAACCCGTCGGGGTACATCTCGGCGGGCTCCGGGTTGAATACCGCGTCCACCCCTTCCGCCTCCAACAGCGTTAAATCACGCTTTAGATCGCGGGGGTAATCCTCCAAGTCCTCGTTGGGGCCAAACTGCATGGGGTTGACAAAGATGGATACGATTACCTTATCGCAGTCGGCCCGCGCCAGCCGCACCAAGCTCAAGTGCCCCTGATGGAGAAAGCCCATGGTGGGTACCAAGCCCAGCCGGTTACCGCTTCGTCGTTGTTCCTGCGACCATTGCTGCATTTCTTTGACACTGTTTATTACGCGCACCGCTTTCCTCCACTACTAATAAAGCTTGTCTAAAACATCGTCGCTGATGGTAAAGCTGTGCGCCTCGGTGGGAAATGCCCCGCTTTTCACTTCTTCCTTGTATGCCTTCAGCGCTTCCGCCACCAGAGGTTCCAGGTCGGCAAACTTCTTTGCAAATTTGGGGATATGTCCCTTGAACATTCCCAGTACGTCATTGATGACCAGCACCTGTCCGTCACAGTCCGCCCCGGCGCCGATGCCGATGGTGGGGATGCTCAGGGATTTGGTTATCTCCGCCGCCAGCTTGGCGGGTACGCCTTCCAGCACGATGGCAAAAGCTCCTGCCACTTCCATCGCCTTGGCATCGCGCAGCAGCCGGCGCGCGGTCTCAAGATCCTTGCCCTGTACGCGGAAGCCGCCCATCTGATGCACCGACTGCGGGGTCAGTCCAATATGCGCCACTACCGGGATCTGCGCATCGATAATGGCGCGTACGGTGGCAGCGCGCTCCTCGCCCCCTTCGATTTTGACCGCATGGGCACCGGCCTCCTGAATAAACCGGCCGGCGTTGCGCACCGCTTCCTCCAGCGAAATATGATAGGACAGGAAAGGCATGTCCGCCACTACCATGCTGTTTTTGGCCGCGCGGGTCACGGCTTTGGTATGATGCAACATATCTTCCATGGTCACCGCCAGGGTATTTGCATAGCCCAGCTGGGTCATCCCCAGCGAGTCGCCCACCAGGATCATTTCCACTCCGGCCTCGTCGACCATGGCGGCCAGAAAATAATCGTAGGCGGTGAGCATGGTTATCTTTTCGCCTTTAGCTT
>JAUNBV010000175.1 GCA_030526885.1 Syntrophomonadaceae bacterium | reverse complement strand
ATAACAGTATAGTTATAAATCTGTTTCTTCCAGTGTTTAAGTGGGAACTCCGCCTGTGGCATCTCGAGCGGCCACGTGCTGACGCTGACCGTCCAGCTCGCCAAAAAGGCGGGGAAGGCAGCTTTTATAGTAGCCTGAAACCATCAGATTTTAAAGGCCTGTTCCGGGTGCTGTCCCACTGCCGCCTCTATAGCCTGCGGTGGGAGAGCCGTCTGGGGCTGGAGGACGCTATGTACACCGCGATTGGCGCCGGTGCGCTGTGGGCGATCAAGGGCAGTTTTTTAAGCGCCATGTCGCGTCGGGGCAAACTGCGCGAGGCCAGACTACTGGTATTGCCGGAATACGAGCGCATAGTGTTAAACAGCAGCTTTTCGGGAATATTTAATATCCGTGTGGCACACATTATCATTACCGGACTGAAAAGTTTGAGACTGTTGATTAGGTGGTGGCTTAATGGATACACAAAACGGAAAAGGGCGTCCTATCGAGAGTTTGATGCAAACTGCCATGCAAAGTATTAAAGAAATGGTGGATGTCAATACAGTAGTAGGAGATGCGGTCGAGACGAAGGACGGGTCAATCATTATCCCTATATCTCAGGTGGGCTGCGGATTTGCCGCCGGAGGCGGCGAGTATGAATTTAACGGCGGGTCGAACCGCCAGCAGGAATTGCCTTTTGCGGGCGGCAGCGGGGCAGGGGTATCGGTAAAGCCTCTGGGCTTTTTATTGGTACGGGAGAATGACGCCCGCCTGATATCGGTATTTGGCAACACTGTGGCGGAGCGTTTGGTGGATGCCGCGCCGCAGCTGGTGGACCGCATCGAGGCCATCTGGATGAAGAAGAAAAATTCTTCGTCATTCGTATAATCCAATAGACCAAGTGGGCGTGACGCCCAAAGTCATGCCTTGACGCCTGCCTTCATATACTTTAGGAATTATATGAGGGGGGTATGGCGTGTGCTGAACGCGGTTTGGCTGCTGCTACTGGGTGTGGGTATAATAACGGCGGCGGTGAACGGCAATATCGAGGTGGTCACCGAGGCTGCATTGACGGCCGCGGGCAATGCCGTCACCATCTGCCTAGATTTAATCGGCGTCATGGCTTTGTGGCTGGGGATTATGCGGATAGCTGAAAAAGGTGGCTTGATCCGCCTCCTGGCCCGTCTGTTACAGCCGATGACGCGCCGTTTTTTTCCAGATATTCCGGATAATCATCCCGCGCTGGGAGCCATCATCCTTAATCTCTCCGCCAATATGCTGGGGCTGGGCAATGCGGCTACCCCATTCGGCATGAAAGCAATGCAGGAAATGCAGCTTTTAAATGGCGGGTGCAATACGGCTTCGTCCGCCATGTGTACATTTCTGGCCTTTAACACTTCGTGCATCACGCTGGTGCCGGCGACCATCATCGGGATTAGGGTATCGCTGGGTTCCTCCGATCCGGTAGCCATAGTGGGGCCCTGTATCTTTGCCACCGCTGTGGCCATGACGGTGGCCTTGTCGCTGGATTGGTGGCTGCGCACCCATAGCCCGTGGCGGGAGCGCTCCTGATGCTGTTTACCATTTTGAACACCGTTTCCCGTTGGGCCATACCGTTTTTGTTGTTTACGATACCGCTGTATGGATTTTTTCGTCGGGTGCCAGTGTACGAAGCCTTTGTGGAGGGGGCCGAGGAGGGCTTTCGCACGGCAGTGAAAATAATCCCCTTTCTGGTGGGGATGCTGGTGGCTATTTCCGTGTTTCGGGCTTCCGGGGCCATGGATGTGCTGATGGCTGCCTTGGGCCCGTGGTTATCACGAATAGGAGTGCCGCCAGATATTTTGCCGCTGGCCATCATGCGCCCGCTGTCCGGTAGCGCCTGTCTGGGGCTGGCTACCGAGCTGATGCAGATCTATGGCCCCGATTCATTTATCGGGCGCGTGGCCTCAGTGATGCAGGGTACCACCGATACCACCTTTTTTGTTCTCACCGTTTATTTTGGCTCGGTGGGAGTGATGCGCTACCGCTACGCCCTGATGACCGGTCTGACCGCGGATATAACCGGCCTGGTGGCATCCCTTTACATCTGCAATGTGCTGTTCGGCTAATAGAGCGACACATACTAAAGGATAAGCGGGACGCCGTGGCGAATGTATGACACAGCAAAAAGATGTTTTTAGGAGATGCGTCATGCGTTTATCCCGCTATATAGCACAGTGCGGCATAGCATCCCGCCGCCGCGCCGAGGAGTTAATCGCTGCCGGGGAGATTAAAGTGAACGGTGAGATCGAGCGCCAGCAGGGAGTACAGATAGACCCGGAGCGGGACAGGGTAGTGTATAAAGGTCGTGAGCTAAAGCCGGAGCCGCATACTTATATCCTGCTCAACAAACCTAAAGGATATATCTGTACCGCCCAGGACGAACAGGGCCGCCCCACAGTGCTCGATTTACTGCCTGCCAGTGATTGGCGCCTGTATCCGGTAGGGCGACTGGATCATGACACCGAAGGGCTGCTATTGCTTACCAATGACGGAGACTTTGCTCACCATTTACTGCATCCCCGTTATCAGATTGAAAAGCATTATCAGGCTCTGGTG
>JAUNBV010000174.1 GCA_030526885.1 Syntrophomonadaceae bacterium | reverse complement strand
ATCAGCCCCGGCGGGACGGTTATAGAGCAGCGGCCCGCCGGTTGGGTGCTGGTGGATTTCCCCGGCGCCGCCGCCCCCCTGTGGGTCAAAAAGGACCACGTGTCATTCACCCCCGACAAAACCGCCCCCGGCACTGACGAACGCCGGGGGCTAGACTAACAAGGGGAGACAAGGGAGGTTATTCTCGCGTCTCCCCCTACAAAAAGGTATTCGATTATAAATGCTAAATAGATATATTTATAATTTATTAAGCATTGTAATTTGTTCTTATAACTACTTTTTAGGAGTCATTTATGAGCAGAAAGAAACATTATTTAAAATTCATTTTTATTACTTATATGATTACCATATTTTCTTTTACACTATTACCTGTAAGTTATCCTTTTCCTGTTGATCCAAAACTGGTTGAGGAAATTTTGAGCTTAAGAATTTTTAAACACGATATTATGTATAATCTGATTCCATTCAGTGACCTAAACATGTTAATTGAAAACTTAAAATGCGCCAGCGTTTTTTCGCAGTTTATTATGCTAATAATAAACTTTTTTAAAGGTTTTATCTTAAATATAGTAATGTTTATTCCTTTAGGTATTTTGTTGCCAGCAATTAAGAATAATTATCAGCAAATATATAAAGTATTAGTTTTTAGTCTGATGTTATCTCTTGGCATAGAATTATTGCAATTGGTTGAACAAGTATTTGGAATGACTTATTGGCGAGTTATAGATGTTGAAGATATTTTAGCCAATGTCATTGGAGCTTTGCTGGGTTTTTGTTTATTCGTAAGAATCAAACGGCGTTTCACTATCCCATAATACGAAGACAAGGAGGCAGTTCCCCCGTCGCCTGATTCACAAATGTCCACAAAAAAGGAGGCGCTATCATGAATAAAAGATGGGCCATCACCCTACTGGCGGCGTTATGCCTGCTGATGTCTGCGTGTCAGGGCGGGAGCGCCGTGGCCGCGCCACCAATCGAAGACTCCGTAGCGCCGTCTCCCGCGTATCACTCGATATCCGCGAGCAGTGACGGTCTGAGGGAAGTCGTGGTCAAGCACGCCGACGGCACCTACAGCTACGGTTTCATCGACGAGGAAGGGAATCAGGTGCTCGCGCCTCGTCTGGACGGGGCCAGGGATTTCATCAATGGCCAGGCGGTGGTGCTGGAGGATGGCCGATGGAAACAGATTGACCGGACGGGAAAGGTCCTACAATTATTGGACGATGCCTATGTCAACGTGCATAGCTTTGACGGGCATGACGGCGTAGCGAGCAACAGCAAAGGCATGAGCGCGATCATTGGCGCCGACGGCCAGCCCCGGTGCGAATTTGCCTACCGGAGCATATGGCGCTACGGCTTGAACCCGTCCCTTTTCCTCGCTACCAAAGACCCGGAAGATGATGAAGACGCCGCCCGCCGATGGTCAATGAGCTGGAGCAAGTACGGCCTGCTGTCGCCGGAAGGGGTGGAATTGACCCCCTTTGTCTATTATATAAGCGGCGGCGGTGAAGGGGACGGCTCGTATCCTGTGCTCTTTCCCGTCCGTGACGGGAACAAGCATGGGTATTTAGATGAAAATGGCGCCGTAAAGATGCCGCTTATCTATGATAATGCGTTGCCGTTTGACAATGGCCGGGGCTGGTTGTGGCAGAACAGCGAGGATGGCTCGTCAGGGAAGTATGCCCTGGTGGATCGCGACGGCTTTCTGACCGACTTCATATTCGAATCCGTATATGGCCTGATATATGCCTTTCATGAAGGCTATGCGGTAGTGGAAATCGAGGGGAAAACATGCCTCATTAACGACAGAGGGGAAATAGAGATGAGCGCTATAGGCGAGCCGATAGCCGCAGGGCATTTCGAGCATGGCTACCTGGTGTGCGCAGTGGACGGGCAGGAGCAGGTCATCGAAAACCCGCTCATGCAGCAGCGCACCGTGAATATCTATATCGACGGCCACTGGCTGTATACCGATGTGGAGCCGGCTATCGTGGAGGGCAGGACTTTGGCGCCGCTCAGGGCGATAACGGAGGCGCTGGGCTATAGGGTGCAGTGGGACGCGAACACCGGTACCGCCACCATTCAGAACGAGCAACGCATCATACGCCTGACCCTCGGTTCGGACCAGGTCAGTGTAAACGTTTTTGACGACGGCGTGCCGGCGGAAACGGTGATACTGGACGTGCCCGCCCAGGTGGTGGACGGCAGGACGCTGGTGCCGGTGCGCTTCCTGGCCGAAAACATCGGCGCGAAAGTAACCTGGGATAACGCCACCAAGACGGTGAATATCGCTACCGATGGGATTTGATATTGCTGCTGAAAACTGTATTACGGGGGACAGAATCGAGGCAGCTTAATAGGGGCACTATTTCAGTGGTCTCGAACCGGCAGACCGTTACAAAAGCCGAGAGGGTGACTCACCCCAAAAATGAAAAAAGTGCAAAAAGTGATTTTCGCTGATTTGGGAAAATGACGGCATATAGAGATTCGTTTTTGAACGCGTCAGCGCCCGCAAAGCCCGTAGGGGCACGCATATCACCTCCGCCGGGTTATGCGGATGATTACAATAAAGGGAATTATGTGTATACGGATTATTCCATAGCTGTAAGTAAAAGTAGAATT
>JAUNBV010000029.1 GCA_030526885.1 Syntrophomonadaceae bacterium | reverse complement strand
TAGGAACGGCAAAAATTTTTACTCTTTCAATGCTTCTTTATCTAACAAGAGCAAACGCGTCCGGCAGCTCATCGGCTACGTCCAGCCGCCAGCCGCTCACTCCGCAACCCATCCAATGCCTAAGCACGCTGTCGGGGCGGCGGTAAATGAAGTCGCGGTAACTGTCCTGCGTACAGTCCAGCCGCGGCAGGGATTTGACTCCCCACCAGCACTTATAGGTTTCGGGCCATTGCTCGAAGCTATACCAGTTATAGTAATGGGAGCCCCGGCTCTGATAAGCCCCCAGGGTGGGATAATTGCCGTAGCGGTTAAAATACACGCTGTCATCGCCGCTGTGGGCGAACACGCCGTCCAGAATAATCCTTATCCCTAGTTTACCGGCCTTTTGGCACAGCAAGCGCAAATCGTCCTCATCGCCCAGCACGGGATCGATACGATGATAATCCCCGGTATCGTACCGGTGATTGCTGGCGGCCTGGAACACCGGATTGAGATAGATTGCGTCCACCCCCAACTGCTCCAGGTAGGGCAGCTTGTCGATTATGCCCCGCAGGTCGCCGCCAAAGAAGTCCCAGCGTTCAATGGCGCCGCTCTCGTCCCGATTGTAAAAGGGAACGTCGTTCCAGTCGGCGTGCAATATGCGGCGGCTGCCGGCCGGGCGGTAGTGCCCCGCGGGCAGGGAGCGGAAAAAGCGGTCGGGGAAAATCTGATATACCAATGCCTGCTTGAACCAGGCGGGCACCGGGGACGGATGATAGACGGTAATCTGAAAGCCGTGCAGGGGAACGGTGCTCAGACGTCCTTCCCCGCCGCTGCCCTCGGCACAGCCGTAATAATAGTATTTATCCCGGTGGTCAATCTCAAAATCATACCACATCAGTCCGGGCTGCGCCGGCAGGGTGACGGTGCATTCATAGAGGCGATGCCCCAGGCCCTGGGCCGAGATGCGGTCGATCAACTCCATCGGGAGCAACTGCTCCCCGCCTTCGCGGCTGCGCAGGTGTAAAAAGCATTGCGCCTCGAACTCGCTCAGTATTTCCAGCCGCAGCCGCACCGCGCCCCCTGCCGCGACGGCCCCGAAGGGATGCCGGTAATATTCCAGCCGGCTGTTATGACGAGCCGATGCAATCATTTTGGTACGCCCCCCATTTTAAAAAAATATGGGCCGCGCTGCCTTAGGCATACGCGCCCCATAGAACGCTTGCCTATTCAAAGACAATCTTTTTATATAGCCCCATATAAGCGGCGGCGGAACGTTCCCAATCAAAATGGCTGTCCATGGCCTGCCGCGCCAGCGCCGCCCATGCCGCCGGCTGCTCCCTATATACTGCCAGCGCGCCGCGGATGGTATCCAGCAGCTCCGCGGGGTTATAGTTTTTGAAACTGAATCCGTTGCCACTGCCATCCGCGGGGTCATAGGCCGCCACTGTATCCTTTAACCCCCCGGTCTCCCGCACCAGCGGCACCGTCCCATAGCGCATAGCGATCATCTGGGTCAGGCCGCAGGGTTCAAAGCGCGAAGGGATAAGGATAATGTCCGCCCCGGCATAAATGCGATGGGCCAAATCCTCGTCATAGTTGTAGCAAAAAGCGCAGTTATCGGGGTAATGCTCCGCATAATATTTAAAAATGTTCTCATACTCGCGCTCGCCGGTGCCCAATACCGCCAGCTGCACCTCCTCCCGGAGCAGCTCCTCCAAAATCGGGTCTAAGAGATCAATCCCCTTGGGTTCGACCAGGCGCGATACTACGCACAACAGCGGAGTTTTCGCCTGAACCGGCAGCCCCATTTCCTCCTGCAGGGCGGCTTTGTTTTCGGCCTTGCCCGCCGGCTCCGTATACCATGACACCAGCGCCGGATCCAGCGCCGGGTCGAAGAACCGCTCATCGATCCCGTTCAGTATACCGCTGAGGGCTTGGCTGCGATAGCGCAACACCCCATCCAACCCCTGCCCGTAAGCCTCGGTCTGAATCTCGGCCGCATAGCTGGGGCTTACCGTACTGATAGCATCCGCCGTTAGCAGCGCGCCCTTCATATAGTTGATATCCCCATAGTATTCCAGTTGTTCCCACCAATCGCCATGGCCGGCCCAACCCAGCACCCGGTCAAACACATCCCCGCCAAAGCGCCCCTGATAATATAGGTTATGGATGGTAAACAAAGTTTTTATCGGGAAATAAAACGCCCGGCGGGCATAACTGTTGCGCACGATAAACGGGATGAGAGCGGTATGCCAGTCGTGACAATGCAAAATATCGGGGCGGAAATCGTCCATGCGCCGCAGGCTTTTCAGCACCGCCCGGCAAAAGAAGGCAAAACGCTCATCATCGTCACCGTAGCCGTAAAGCCGGTCGCGTTTAAAATAGTATTCGTTGTCGATAAAATAGTAGTGGATGCCCTGGTGCTGAAACTCTTTCAAGCCGCAGTACTGGCTGCGCCAGCTCAGGTTGACCTTGAACTCATCCCGCAGCTTAAACTGTGATTTGTACTCCTTGGCGATGGTGCTGTACAAGGGCATGATAACCCGCACGTTCACCCCCCGGGCTTTCAGCGCCGCGGGCAGGGAACCGGCAACATCCCCCAACCCGCCGGTTTTGGCAAAAGGCCAGGCCTCGGCCGCAATAAATAATACATCCATAATCATCTCTCCTTAAAACCGCCGTCCGGTCATGCCGCCTCAGATGACAGCCGCCTTTCCCTGCACAATCAGAGCATCGCGCTGGCCGTTTAATACCGTGCCGCTGTTGATATTCCCCATCTTATCGAGAATTACGTGATCCAGTACCGCGTAGGAGCCTATAATGCACTTTTGCATTATTATGGAATTGCGGATCACCGCTCCGGGCTCCACCTTCACCTCGCGGGAAAGAATGCTGTTTTCGACCCGGCCATGTATCTGGCAACCGCTGGATAATAATGACCGGATGGCCCTGCCCTCGCCGCTGAAGCGCGCGGGGGGATTGTCCTTGATCTTCGTTTTTACCGGCCGGTCGGCGGTGAATAGCTCGCCGGTTATCCGGGTATCCAAGAGCGCCATGTTCAGGTCGAAATAATTGTCCAGGGAATAAACCGGCTCGATATAGCCGTCGTACATATAACAGCCCACTTTGAGCTGACGGATGTTTTCGCCTATAACGTCCATGATATCGGCATACTCCGCATCCTCATAGGCCCGCGCCATATGCAGCAAAAGTCGGCGGCTGATAAGGAATATGTCGCAAAAAATACGCAAATCCTCCCGGAAATCGGACTCAAAAAAGCTTTGCTGCTCCATATGCTCGTCCTTCATCGCCTCCGGGGCCAGCATCCCCCACACCCGCTTTTCTTCATCCACCACCACCAGGTTTTGTTTGGCCTGCTGCAATTGATTCAGCGCCTGCGTGCGGTAGGCCTTGCACAGCAGGGTAACATCGCTGCCCTGCTCCATATGCTGTTTCAACATATCGCTGAAATCCATGTTATACACATAATTACAAGCCGAAACCACTATCACGTCAGCGGTTTCGTTTTCCAGAAACTCGATATTCATGCGTATATCCTTCAGGCTGAACTTGTTGTTGCGCGGCAGCAGGGCGCGATGAGCGCCGGGCATGATAAACAGCCCGCCGGACTTACGGTCCAGCGCCCATTCCTTGCCCGCCCCCAGGTGATCCAGTATGGAGCGGTTATTGGGGGGAGTGATTACCCCCACCGAGCGGATGCCGGAATTGACCATGCTGGACATAGTGAAATCCAACAACCGGTAACGCCCGCCAAAGGGAACCGAAGCTACCGGGCGCGAAACCACCAGGTTCTGCAATTCGTTCAGACGGTAATTACATGAAATCAGGCCTGTCAATCTGCTCATCAGACCACCTCCGTTTCCGCTTCCATCAGTTGATCGTCTTCCCATAACACGATACGGGCTTCAGCCGAATGATCCCCGATCTGCGCGTTTTCCGGTACGATACTGTTTTCTCCCACAATGCAGCGATACAGGTTGGCCCCGCTCTTTATATGACAGCCGGGCAATAATATGGAATCCTTCACCACCGCTCCGGCTTCCACCGTCACGCCGCCGGACACCACGGAATGATTTACCGTGCCCAACACGGTACAGCCGTTGCTGATGAGGCAGGTGCCGACCACGGCCGATTCCCCTATAAAATGGGGCGGCATCATATCGGCCCGGGAATAGATACGCAGCGTGCGCGCAAACATGTCCAGTGCCGGTTCTTCGCTCAACAGGTCCATATTGGCTTCATAATAGCTCTCCACCGTTCCCACGTCGCGCCAATAACCCGAAAACCTGTAAGCCGCCAAACGCCGCTCCGCCTTGAGCATCCCGGGAATGATGTTTTTGCCGAAATCGTGATCGGAGCCTTTGTTGGCCGCATCTTCCTTCAAGATATGCATCAAAACTTCCCAATTAAAAATGTAGATGCCCATGGAAGCTAAATTGCTGTCGCTTTTTTTCGGTTTCTCCTCAAAGTCGCTGATGCGGCCCTCCTCGACCTCGTCGGTCTTGACAATGCCGAAGCGGGACACGTCCTCCCACGGCACCTTCATCACCGCCAGCGTGGCGTCGGCCTTCTGCTGGCAATGGAATTTGAGCATACGGGAATAATCCATGCGATATATATGATCCCCCGACAGGATCAACACATATTGGGGATCATACTGACCGATGAAATCGAGGTTCTTGTAGACTGCGTCCGCGGTGCCCGAATACCACTCGCCGCCCTTTTCGTCCATATAGGGCGGCAGGATATGGACCCCTCCGTCTTCAATGTCCATGTCCCAGGCAGCGCCGGTGCCGATGTAAGCATTGAGAAACAGTGGCTTGTACTGGGTCAACACCCCTACCGTGTCGATGTTGGAATTGGTGCAATTACTGAGACTGAAGTCGATGATCCGATACTTTCCGCCAAAGGACACCCCAGGCTTAGCGATCTTCCTGGTCAAGTTCCCCAGACGGCTGCCCTGGCCTCCGGCCAGCAGCATAGCTACACACTCCTTACGCATAAACCTCCCCCCTTCTCATGAAGACATATTCTTTCTACCACAATGACAGCCGGTGTTACCATTTTAAATATCCATCTTCCAAATATCGCGCGCATATTCCCGGATCGACCGGTCGCTGGAGAAACGCCCGGCCTTGGCTATATTGGCCAAGGCCATCCGCTGCCAGACTGCGGGGTACTTGTAGATTCTTAACAAACGGCCCGATGATTCCACATAAGGCCAAAAATCCTTTAACACAAAGAACTGATCGTTATAGTGCAGCAGCGATTCATAAAGCTCGGTAAAATCGCCCGGTTGTCCCGTCCAAAACCCGTCTTTGAGCTGGTCGAGCAGCTGCTTCAATTCGGGATGGCGGTGATACTCCTGCCAAGAATGATAGTCCTGCCGCCGGTAGTGCCCGATGACCTCCTCGGAGCGCATGCCGAAGATCATCATGTTTTCCTCGCCCACCGCCTCATGAATTTCAACATTGGCGCCATCCAGGGTGCCCAGCGTGACCGCGCCGTTGAACATGAATTTCATGTTGCCGGTGCCCGAGGCCTCCCGGCTGGCAGTCGATATCTGCTCACTGACATCGGCCGCCGGATAGATCAGTTCGCCGATGGACACATTAAAGTTTTCAATGAATATGACCTTCATGTGATGGTTTATTTCCGGGTCGTCATTGATCTTGGCAGCCAGCGCATTGATAAAACGGATTACGGTCTTGGCATAATGGTAACCGGGAGCCGCCTTGCCGGCGAAGATGAAAGTTACGGGCTGGCGGCCGATGCCCGCCATGTCCCGGTCCTCTTTCAACCGGTTATAGAACCACGCAATGCGCAGGGCGTTCATCAATTGCCGCTTATAGGCGTGAATCCTTTTGACCTGTACGTCGAATATGGAATGGGGATCCACCGCGACGCCCGTATGCTGCTCGATATAGGCCGCCAGGCGGCGCTTATTGTTAAGCTTGATGCGCGCCAGTTCCTCCAGCGTTTCCTCGTCATCCTGCCAGTGCAGAAGCCTTTCCAGCTCCGCCGCGTCGCGCAGCCAGCCATCCCCTATCCGGTCGGTTATCATCCGGCTGAGCTCGGGATTGGCCAACGCCAGGAAACGCCGGTAATCGACGCCGTTGGTCTTGTTGTTGAACTTGTAGGGATAAAGGCGGTAAAAATCCTTCATAGTCTCATGTTTCAATATCTCGGTATGCAGCGCCGCCACGCCGTTGACCGAATAACTGCCTATCACCGCCAGATTGGACATGTGAACGTAATCATGGCTGATGACCGCCGTTCGTTCCAGCAATTCGTCGTCTTCAGGATAGAGGCGCATTATGCTTTCCCGATAGCGCCGGTCGATCTCCTCCACGATCATGTAGATGCGCGGCAGCAGATAGCGGAACATGTTGACCGGCCAACGCTCCAGCGCTTCCGGCATGATAGTATGGTTGGTATATGAAATGGTGTTTACGGTTATCTGCCAGGCTTCCTCCCAGGCGAGATGCTCCTCATCGATCAGGATGCGCATCAGCTCAGGTACGCACAGGGCCGGGTGGGTATCGTTTATATGGACGGAAACCATGGCCGGCAGGCTGGCCAACGGATGCTCCGTGTTGCGGAAAGTGCGCATGATGGTGCCTAAGCCGGCGGCCACGAAAAAGTATTCCTGCTTGAGCCTTAACTCCTGCCCGGCCTGGCTGCTGTCCTCCGGGTAGAGGATGTAGGATATGGACTCGGCGTCGGCACGGGAAGTGTCCGCGGTGCGCGCGCCCTTATTAAACGAATGCAGGTCGAAGGCGTCCTCCACCGGCTCCGCGCTCCACAGCCGCAGGCCGGTTATGGTGCGCAGGCCTTCATAACCGATTATCGGTATGTCATAGGGCACCGCCCTGATGGAATCATAGTTTTCATGTTCAAACATCAGCCCGCCCTTTTCTTCGGTCACCTTGATATTGCCCTTGAACTTGACCAGCACCGACCGGTTATCGCGCCGCCGCTCCCAGGGATAACCGCCGCTCATCCAGTCATCCGGCGTTTCCACCTGCTGCCCGTTCTCCAGCTTCTGCCGGAACAGGCCGTATTTATAGCGGATGCCGTTGCCATAGACCGGAATGCCGAGAAAAGCCATGGAACTGAGGTAGCAGGCCGCCAGCCGCCCCAAACCGCCGTTGCCCAGGCCCGCGTCGCGTTCCTCCGCCATCACCGCCTCCGCGTCTATGCCCATGTCGCTAAATCCCTCGCGCACTATGTCCGCGATGCCCAGGTTCATCAGATAATACGGCAAAAGCCGCCCGATCAGAAACTCCATCGAAAAGTAATATACCTGCTTGCGGTGCTGTTCCAGCGTCTGCTGACGATAATCCAACTGGGGAAAGCTGATCTTTTCCAGGATCAGCGATACCAGCGTACGGTAATAATCGCGGTACTCCCCGCGCTCCAGGAAGTTGCCCTCGGTTTCGGCAAATTTGGCTTTGAATTCATGGATAAATTCCTGTTTATTTTGAAACATCTTAACCCCCACGTTCAATTCTTAAATCTTCGCTTAATGAGGCGCTCATTCCAGCCGCTTCAGGATAACCCCCCCCAGCGGGGGCAGCTTGAGCAGCAGGGAATGCGGCTGACCCTGCCAGCCCCGTTTTTCCGCCGGCACCCTTTTATTGAGCCAACCGCCCGAACCGCCGAACTCCTTCGCGTCGGTATTCATGATTTCCTGATACCATCCCGCATCGGGGACGCCGGCCCTGAAGTCATTATAAGCCTTATCCTGCATATTGATGACCAATAATAAACATTCCCCCGCCGCGCCGCGTTCCGCCGGCATCATCCTTTGAAACACCAGTATGCCCTGTTTGCGGTTATCGGCATCAATCCACTTAAAGCCCCGCCAGCTATGGTCCTCCCGCCACAGGCATGCCTCCCGGCGATAGAGCGCGTTCATGGTCCTCACATAATGATGATACCACCGGTGGGCCTCATAATCCAGCAAAAACCAGTCCAGCGGGCGCCGATGATCCCATTCGATGAATTGAGCGAACTCCGAGCCCATAAACAACAGCTTGCCGCCCGGATGGCTAAGCTGGTACATATAAAGCAGGCGCATACCGGCAAAAAGCTGCTCATACCGGTCGCCCGGCATCCGGCCAATCAGCGACCTCTTGCCGTGTACCATCTCGTCATGCGACAGCGGCAGGATGAAGTTTTCGCTGAAGCTGTACAGCATGGAAAACGTCAACAGCTCATGGACTGCCGATCGCTCATCAAAATCGGTAGCAAAATAATCCAGGGTATCATTCATCCAGCCCATGTTCCACTTGAAGCTGAAACCCAGGCCGCCGTCGTGCGGCGGAGCCGTTACCAGCGGCCAGTCGGTGGATTCCTCCGCAATCATCATCACCCCGGGATAAGCGGACAGCACGGTGCGGTTAAGCTGCTGCAAAAACGCCACCGCCTCAAGGTTTTCACGCCCCCCTTTAGCATTGGGCACATAATCCTCGCGGTCAAAGTTTAGATATAACATACTGGAAACCCCGTCCACCCGCAATCCGTCCACATGAAAGCGCTCCAGCCAATACATGGCGTTGGAGATCAAAAAGCTCCACACTTCCGAGCGGGCGAAATCAAACTTGTAAGTACCCCAGTGCCGGTGCTGGTCGGTTTCATACAGCGCCAGGCCGTCAAAGCGTGCCAGGCCATGCGCGTCGGGGCAAAAATGGCCCGGCACCCAGTCCATAATCACCCCGATGCCGGACTGATG
Source organism: Syntrophomonadaceae bacterium (assembly GCA_030526885.1). Lineage (GTDB taxonomy): Bacteria > Bacillota > Syntrophomonadia > Syntrophomonadales > Syntrophomonadaceae > JAUNBV01. Next base: position 6,944 of record JAUNBV010000029.1, on the reverse strand, counting down.
GCAGCGTTCCACCAGATATTTCAGGCCCTCGGCGTCGCCATAACGGCTGGTGGGGGCAAAATACGAGGTTATCTGATAACCCCACGAATCATCCAGCGGATGCTCCATGAGCGGCAACAGTTCTATGTGATTGAAGCCCATCTCCGTAACATAAGGTATTAGCTCATCGGCCAGTTCATAAAAGGTGTAAAAGGAGCCGTCATCATGGCGCCGCCAGGAAGCCGGGTGCAGTTCATAAATGAGCAGCGGTTGAAGGCGAAAGTCCCGCTCCGACCGCTGCCGTATCCAATCATCATCATGCCATTGCCACGCCGCCAGGCCGCTGATTATCGAAGCGGTGGCCGGCCTTAATTCCGCTCTGAAAGCAAATGGGTCCGCTTTCAGGCGCAAATGCCCGTCCGGTCCCACCACCGCATACTTGTATAACATCCCCGGGCTCAAACCCTCGAAGAAACCGCGCCACACCCCGCTGCTGCCGCAGGGAGCAAGCTCATACTCCCCCGCTCTCCAGTCATTGAACGACCCCGCCACGCTGACCGCCTGCGCCCGCGGCGCCCACACGGCAAAATGCACGCCCACACGGCCATCTACCTCCAGCGGATGCGCCCCAAACTTCAGATAGCTATGGTACAGTTCCCCGTGGTTGAACAGGAATATTTCCTTTTCGGTCAAGAATTCGGCCGGACTCATTCCCTTCAATAAGAATATTCCCGCGGCTGGGTGCGCCGTGCCGCCTGTTGTATTGATTCCCTTTTTGCTTGCCAAATCCTCTATTTAACACCCTTATTTTGAAAAAATTGACCGCCATAAATACATGAAACCAGCCCCTTTTTCCCACACTAGGATTAAAGGAGGGCTGGTATCGTGCCACCGCTATTCTATTGGGCTATGGCGGCTCTGTCCGGAGCGGCCATGGCGTTACAGGGAACCTTTAATGCCGCCATGGGCAAGGTGATCGGCGTGTGGCAATCCACCCTGGCCGTGCATATCATCGGCGCCGCCGCCACCTTCCTGATAATGATGCTGTGGGGAATGAACTGGAGCAACTACGGCAAGCTGGGGGAACTCCCCTGGTATGCGTGGCTGGGCGGTATTTTAAACGTGCTCATCATCTTTGCCGTAGTGACCGTGATGCCCAAAATCGGGGTGGGCAACGCCACCACCGCCATCGTGGTAGCCCAGATCATGACCGCGGTAACCATCGACGCCCTAGGCGCATTCGGCATGGAGCAATACCGCTTTCGCCTGCTGGACCTGCTGGGCATAGCCCTGCTGGCGGGCGGCACCTGGATCCTGACCATGAAATAAAACCGGCCGCCATAGCTTTTATAAAAAAGTAGCTAAAATGATGATGGCCACTCCCGCCAAAAATCCCCAACGGCTGCGCCCGCCATCTCTTTTTACCGCCTGCGGCCACAGCTGAAACAGGCACAGCCAGGCCATGATGCCGGAAGCCAGCCCCAGCATCACCGGCATGATACCCGGTGCAACCCCTAAAAGCGCCGCCCCCAGCAACGCCCCCAACGGCGTGATGAGCGCCACCAGCAAGCAGCGCCCCAGAATCTGGCGCCGCGGCATCCCCGCCATCAAAAGCGGCGCCGCCATCACCATCCCCTCAGGGATATTATGTACCCCCACCCCCAGAGCTATCACCAGTCCGGTGCGCCCTTTCAGCTCCTCTCCCAGCGCAATGGCCATTCCTTCCGGCAGGTCATGCAGCGCGATGCCCAGCATGATTAAAAGCCCCAGGCGCATCAAAGGCGTATCGCCGCCCCCGCCTTCCAGCCGGGCAAAACGCCCGTAATACCCCATCAGCACCAGCCCCAACGCCAATCCGGCCAGGCCCGGCCCCACCGGGTACAACAGCAAGGCCGACGGCATCATATTGAGCGCCACCACCGCCGCCATCACTCCCGCCGCCAGGCCCAAAAAAAACGCCAGATTGCGCTCATTCCAACTCCGCCGCCCGAACAGCAGCGCCGCCCCCGCCACCGTCGCCAGCCCCGCCGCCACGCTCAGACCCAAAACTTCCACCCGCGCACCCCTTCCCGACTGAAAAACCGCTGGTCAATTTTATGCCAAAACCGCCCAAAGTATTTGTTTGCCCTTGGGTTTTATGCGCGGGGAGCGGAGCCGGGCCGCATGGCAGCACCCCCCCGATGCAGGCGTGATGGAAACTAGTCATATCGCCTCCCGCGGCCTCATATCCTGAAGTCAGGGAGGGATATTTAATGAAAATACCGATCGAAGTACAAACTCTGGCCAAAAGCATCGTACTGGGGCTGCTGCTGGCAGCTTTGCTGGGCGGCGCCGTATACTTCAGCCCGCTGCCGGAGTCGCTGCTGCCGCTGCTGGGCAATGCTATCATGGCGGTATGCGTGCTGCTGGGCGCGGTGCTGATAAGCAAGCACTACGGGCAAAAAGGCTTGATCCACGGCCTGAGCTTCGGCGTCATCTTTTTTACCGTCATGATCATTGCCAGCCTGATTTTCAGCGCCGACGCCATCAGCCTCAAAAGCTTCGCCGCCCATCTCTTAGGCTGTCTCTTATCCGGCGCCTTAGGAGGCATAATCGGCATCGGCATGAGCGACCTTTAAAGCCGGGCAATAAAGGCATTGGACACGTTTTTGCCGTTCTTCAGATTATAGCTTGCTTTTGTATATACAATCGCATATAACGTTTGTGAAAGATTGGTGTTAATCATGGCGAGAACGTCCAATGTGTTTGCTCGCGTGGAGCCGGAGGTGAAGAATCAGGCGGAAGCCATCCTGAACGAACTAGGCATTCCCATGTCAAACGCGATAGGTATTGTTTTAAAGCAAGTCATCCTGCAAAGGGGATTGCCGTTTGAAGTAAAACTCCCCTCCTCCGCGCCGCTTGCCTTCGGTTCGCTCAGCGAGAAACAATTTAACGCGGAAATCGAGGCGTCTTTTAACGCCTACCGTGCCGGAGAGCATCAGGACGCCGCCGAGGCGTTTGCGGACATTGAAAGGGATATCGGGCTATGAACTACAAAATCCGGATAACCCGTTAGGCGAAGCACGATTTGAGGTCGATATACGACTATATCGCTTTTCAGCTGGAAGAACCGCAGACAGCGGCCAAGGTATATAAGGGAATAAAGGCGCAGATAGCAAAACTTACAGAAATGCCTGAGAGGCATCCGCTCTATCCTGATGAGCCGTGGTACGGGTACGGGCTCAGGCGCTTGGTGGGCGGCAATTAGAGGAGACGGTTTTCTAGATAGCGGGCATTTTTTCGCTTCGATTTTTGAAACAAAGCGGCGTTAGGGAGTAAGCTTCCCCACCGCCGCTTTTTAGTTCTTGTCCGCCGCTCGTGGGCAAACGGCGGGTGGTACTACAAGATGGCGGAGACAAGGGGGAGACAAGGGGACGGTTCCTCTGTCTCCCGGGATAGCCATAATAACGGCTTTTAGGGAGACAAGGGAGACAGAGGAACCGTCCCCTTGTCTCCCTTGTCTCCCCCGCTATGATAAAAATCGTTTTCTTGAAACTCTGACCGCTATACACTATACTTTGTCTTATAATTTGTGTCCCATTATCTATTGTGCGCACCAAAAAATACCCAGCGATATCCCTGTGGCGATTACTGCGTAACCGCCAAGTTCACCGCATTTCTCCATAAGGTAGGCGTCGAGCATGACCATGATCAATTACATAAACGCGTCGCTGGAAATTTGGGGCTGCGTCATGTCCGGCGTAGTGGCGCTGTGCCTGTTGGTGAGCAAACGTGTCCATGACGCCCGTAACCGTCTTTATCTGCAAATGCTGGCCTTCAATACCGGCGCGCTGTTTTTTGATATGCTAGCCTTATTCTTCCGGGGCCATCAGGGAGACTTCTTCTGGCTGGGCGTGCGGGCGGCGAATTTTATAGCCTTTTCCTGCAACTATCTGCTCATGCTGACCTTTGTGCATTATCTGACGGAATATCTGGGGCAGCGCACCGCCGTTTCCCTGGTCGCTCTGCGGATCAGCCGTATCATCTGCGCCCTCTCCTTAGGCTTGGTGGTCTTGACCCAGTTCTTCCCTATTTTTTATACCATTGACGCCCAGAATGTATATCATCGGGCCGATCTGTTCTGGCTCTCCCACGCCATGGGGATGGTGTGCCTGTTCCTGTGCGCCGGGCTGCTGTGCCGGCATCGGGCCGTGCTGGAACCGCAGGAGAAAGCAGGATTATGGGCCTACATTATCCTGCCCCTGGGAGCCCTGTTGGTGCAGATATTCATCTACGGGCTGATCCTGCTGGGGCTGGTCAATACCATCTCCCTGGTGGTCATCTTCCTGTTTTTGCAGGCGGAACAGGGGCGGCGCCTGGCCGAGCAGGAAAATCAATTGACCCAAAGCGCCATATCCATCATGCTCAGCCAGATACAGCCTCATTTCCTTTACAACACCCTGGGCGCCATCCATTATCTTTGCAAGTCTGACCCTGACCAGGCCCAGGCCGCGGTGGACGACTTTGCCACCTATCTGCGGGGCAACATGGATTCCCTCAAGCGCACGACCCCCATCCCCTTCGACCAAGAGCTGGACCATGTCCGCATCTATCTCTCGCTGGAGAAAATGCGCTGCGATGAAAAATTGAACATTGATTATGACCTGCAGGCCACCGGCTTTTTGCTGCCGGCCCTGACCGTGCAGCCGCTGGTGGAAAACGCGGTCAAATACGGCGTCGGCAATAAAAAAGGGGGCGGGACCGTGACCCTATCCTCCCGTGAATATCCCGACTGCTATACCGTTACCATCTCCGATGACGGCGCCGGCTATGATCCCTATGCCACGCAAGCGGATGGGCGCACCCACATCGGCGTCAGTAACGTGCGTGACCGGCTGGCCGCCATGTGCCATGGCAGCTTGAGCATTGAGAGCAGCCCAGGCGCAGGAACAACGGCCACCATTATGATACCGAAGGGGGACGGAAAATGAGAATAATGGCGGTAGACGATGAAAAAATCGCCTTGGAAGCGCTGAAACTAGCCATCTGCGAAGCGCGGCCCGGCGCGGACGTGAACGGATTTCGCGACCCCGCGGAAGCGCTGGCCTATGCTGCAGAGAATACCTGCGACGTCGCATTTTTGGATATCCAAACCGGCAGCATGAGCGGGATTGAGCTGGCCAAGCGGCTCAAACTGCAAAATCCCAAGATCAACATCATATTCGCCACCGGCTACAGCGAATACCAGGGAGAAGCCTTTGACCTCCATGCCAGCGGCTATGTGCTCAAGCCCATCACCGCCAAAAAGATAGCCGCGGAGCTCGCCGATCTGCGCCATCCAGCGCCCAGCCTAACCGTCGCGCGGGTACAAGTGCGTACCTTCGGAAACTTTGAAGTCTACCTCGATGACCTGCCGGTCAAATTCCAATACGGAAAAACCAAAGAGATGTTCGCCTACCTGATCGACCGGCAAGGCGCGTTGTGTACCAATAAAGAGATCATGGCCGTGCTGTGGGAGGACGAGGTTAAGGATTCCTACTTCAGGAATATCCGGGTGGATCTGTTCAAGTCCCTGCCCGAAGATATATTTATCCGGCAGTGGGGCAAGCTGGCGGTCATGCCGGAGCGTATTTCATGCGATTATTACGACTGGATCACCGGCAAGCTCTCCGCCATCAATGCATATAACGGAGAATACATGACCCAGTATAGCTGGAGCGAAAGGACCCTGAGCACCCTGAAACACCGGTAGCTATCCCCCAGCAGCCATTCGACCTCCTCCCCAAAAATATGACTTCACCACCAATTCCTGTGGCGCTTTTGTGGCTATTTGCCCGGTACAATTAAAAATAAATTAACTTTTTGAGGGGAGGGTAGAAGCGGAAGGCGTCGCTGGGGACGACCACCCGGCCCGACGGCAGGGCTGACCGGACTGCTGCAGTATGTCTTTCCCGGCTGCAGTATAACGGAATTCACCGCTTCCGTTGCGGAGGGCAAAATATATTTTGGATCATGTGCCGCCATGGTGCTGAGCGAAGCAAAGGTACTCCGTACCCGCGGCAAGAACAATGGATCAAAGCGATTAAAGGGCAAAAAAACTCGAAGGAGGAAATAACATGAAAAGAGTACGCAACAAACCCCTGGCCATGCTTTTGGCGGTGCTGATGGTGCTTTTGATGGTGCCGGCTGCTTTTGCGGAGGGTGGAACGGAGGCGAATCGCACCGACCCGCTGGATTTTACCAGTGAAACCGCATCTGAAGACAAGCTCGATGCCGAGGGCTGGAAGTGGGATGCGAGCAAAAAGACCCTTACCCTCAACGGTCTGAGATTAGAAACCGAAGCGGGTATAGCTATCAATCTTCCGGCTGACGCGACGATCAATGTCACCGGCGACAACTATGTAAAGGCGAATGGCGTGGCGACGACGTCCAGCGACAAGAGTGCCGGCATAGAGTTTGCAGGCGCTGCTACCATTACCAGCGATAGCAAGGGTACGCTTAAGGCTTATGGTTGTTCGGACGCAAGTTGTACTAACTCGTATGGTATCTACTATACCGCCGGGGAATTGAAGATTAATGGCGACGTCATACTTGAAGCTTATGGCGGCGCTGCGAAAGAATACTCTTTCGGAATTCGCAGCAACCACGACCACGGCGCCCTTACTATTAGCGGCAACGCCCAGGTTAATGCTTATGGCGGCGCTGCAGGTAGTCAATCCTCTTACGGCATTCTCAGCGGCGCCCTTACTATTACAGGCGACGCCCAGGTAGTGGCCGAAGGGGGTGAAGCGGATTTCATTAGTGCCGGCATAGGTACCTACCAATCGCTGACCCTAGAGGGTTCTGCCATCATTGAGGCGCAGGGGGGAAAGGCAATACCTGCCAATACTAGTTATGATGGATACTCTTACGGCATTTATAACTACGGCGGTAGCGCATATACTAGTACTATTGGAGGCAGCGCCGAGGTAAAGGCCAGCGCGGGT
>JAUNBV010000028.1:15550-15826 GCA_030526885.1 Syntrophomonadaceae bacterium | reverse complement strand
TTTGATGCCTTCAGCGACCGCTTCGGCCTAAACGCCTCCGTGGTGTGCGCCGTCGATTTGGTGCGCGGCCTGGGAATATCCGCCGGCATGAGGGCGGTAAGCGTGCCCGGCGCTACCGGGGCCATCAAGACCGACTTTGCCGCTAAGGCCCAGGCCGCCATGGATGAACTGAAACAGGGGCAAGACCTCGTATTTTTGCATATCGAATCAGCGGATGAAGCCGGCCATCAGGGTCAGGCCGCCACCAAGATATGGTCGGTGGAACAGATTGACCAA
>JAUNBV010000028.1:0-15540 GCA_030526885.1 Syntrophomonadaceae bacterium | reverse complement strand
TGGTGCTGGGCAGCGGCGCGCTGGAGCTGATGATGGCCCTGGCGCTGATCCTGCGGGAAGCCGAGGCTTTCCCAGCATTCCGCCTGCTCATCCTGCCCGACCATCCCACCCCCATCGCGCTAAAGACCCATACCCGCGAACCGGTGCCCTTCCTGTGGTGGGACAAACAGCGCCCCTGCCCGGGCCCATCCTGCTACAACGAAGCCACCGCCACCGCCTCCGGCCTGTTTTACGACAGCGGCCCCGCCCTGATCGAAGCCTTTATCCGCGACTAGGGATGAAACCGATAAACGGCGGGGTTATCACCGGCATTTTTGACGGTCATTCCCCGCCGTTACTATTTTTGTCACCGGATTTGGCCCTCTGCCGCGCGATTACGCCTACATCATTTCGCTCCTGTTTGGTTTAATAACCAGAACGCTATTTATGCCCTCGCCCGTGAAACGCTCTTAAACACTAATTTGCGCCGCCCCGAAGCCACCGCGGCCCTTGGCCCCTTGCCATTTATTAAATGTTGTCAATTTTCGTCTGTATTAGTTATAATAACGTGTAATGTGATTGCTCAGGGCCAAAGGCAGTATTCTTCATCGTCGCCGGCGGGGGCTTTTGCATAAGGTAATCGCGCAAGGAAGAGGGCTTTGTTCTATGAAGTATGAGAAGTCGAGCAACCGTTTACTGCACCGGGCTTTGTTGCTTGGTACGCCGGCGGGGGTGGTGGCGGCGCTGACCTACTCTTTTTACATAATGACGGACGCTATGCTGGCGGGTATGGTGCTGTCCCCCGCTCATATCGCCTGCGTGGGCGTGGTGGCCCCGGTAAACATTTTGGTGACGGCGTTGCTGGACATTCTGGGCATGGGCAGCAGCCTGGCCCTGGTGATATGTATCGGGCGCGGCGACCGCAAGGGCGCAAATCGCATGTTTTCCCTGGGCCTGACTTCACTGGTGGCGTTGGGCGCGGTGATTGTGGGCGCGTGCCTGCTGTGGGCGGAAGAAATTGTGGGCGTGTACGGCGCGCGCACTGCGGAGACGGTGGCTCTGTCCGCCGCCTATCTGCGCTTCTTCGCCCCCGCCTTTCTTTTGGACTCCCTGAATTTCAGCTTGATGAAAACCCTGCGCGGCCATGGCAGGAACGCGGAATCCCTGGTGGCCAGCATCGCCAACCTGGTGCTCAAGGTGCTGTTTTCCTACGCGCTGATTCGCTATAGCAGCCTGGGCCTGGCCGGGCTGGGGTTGGGCAGCACCCTGTCGCAGGCGGCGGTGCTGGTCTTCTTGCTGGTGGTGCTGTATCGGAGCAAAACCGGGCTGCACTTCGGCTTCTTCCGCTACCGCTGGGCGGAGATAAAGAAGGTCGTCAAACTGGCCCTGCCCTCCTGCGGCGACCAACTGGCGGACAGCGTGGTGGCGTGTATCATCAATAATATATTGGTGTCCATGCTGGGCATCCTCTCGCTGGCGGTATATGCGGTGGTAAAATCCATGCGCGACATGATCTGCTGCGTGGGGCGGGGCGTGGGTTGGAGTTCGTCGCCGCTGTTCGGCCTGCTGTACGGGGTGCGGGACAACAACGGTATCAAGCGGGTTTTCTCCTCCTCTTTTTGGCTGGGCCTGGCCTTTACCGCGGTGTGGGCGGGCGCCGTTTTGGCTACCATGCCGCTATGGTTGAAATTATTTGGCATCAGCGCGGGGGGCGAGGTGGACCCGGCGCTCATCCGGCAGGGCGTCTACATCGTGGCGGCCTTTTTCCCGCTGCAATTCCTGTGCCGTCAGCTCACCGTCTTTTTCGAGGCCACCGAGCGCTTTGGGCGTTCACTGCTGAATGCGGTAACGGCTGATTCGATAATCTTCCCGCTGTTGTTGCTGCTGCTGCTGCCCATGTGGGGCTATGTGGGCCTGTGGCTGTCGTGGGGGCTGGCTTTTGCCGTGTTCTACCTCTGCCTCTATGCCTGGATGTGCTGGCAAAACAAGAGCCCGGTCATCAGCCTGGACCAACTGCTGTCCCTGCCCTCCATGATCCGCGAACATGTGCCCAAGCTGGATATCAGCGTGCGCAGCCGGGAGCAGGGGGTGGGCAATATCGCGGAGCGGGTACAGGAATTTTTAAACGGTGAAGGCATCGAGCGCCGTACCGCCTACATAACCGCGCTGTGCCTGGAGGAACTGGCGGCGGATATGGTGAGCCACGCGCAGCGCCTGGCCGACATGCCGGAGGAATATCAGGAGTTGCTGGATATCAAGCTGTTCGTGGAAAACGGGCAGATCAGCGTCAATATCCGCAACGCGGCCCAGCGCTATAACCCGCTGGACTTTGAACTGGACGACGAGACTTTCGCCAAGGTGGGCGTGAGGATGGCGCAGAAGATGGCCCACCACATTGAGTATAATTATATGTATAAACTGAATGTCATCGATATTGTGATTTAGGCGGGCTGCGCCCGCAGGGGTCAGGGGGCAGGGATCAGGGATCAGGGGGCGGGCTGCGCCCGCCCAGCGGTTAGCGGATAGCGGTTAGCTGTTGGGGATAGTGGCTAGTGGTTGGGATGGAAGCTATCAGTTATTTAGGGGGCAGGGGTCAGGGGTCAGGGACTAGGGGGCGGGCTGCGCCCGCCTGGCGGTTAGCGGTTAGCGGTTGGGGATAGTGGCTAGTGGTTGGGATGGAAGCTATCAGCTATCAGCTACTACGGGAGGTTCTTATGGGTGAAATGATAATCAGGATGTCGCTGGCGGTGCTGCTGATGGTGGCGCTGGCGGGGGCGATATGGGCCCTGGAGCAAAAGACGTCTTTCGGGCGCTGGCGAAGGTGGGCGCAAAGCCTGACGGTGGGCGTGGCCTTTGGGGGCGCGGCCATATTGTGTACCCATTACGGGGTGGTGTATGGCAATATGGTGCTGAACGTGCGGGATATGGCGCCGTTGACGGCGGGGCTTTTCTTCTCCCCCTGGGCGGGGGTGATTGCGGGCCTCATCGGCGGAGTGGAACGCTATATCGCGGGACAGGCGTTCGCCATCGGCGCGTACAGCAGCGTGGCCTGCGCGATGTCCACGGCGCTGGCGGGCGTTTTCGCGGCGGTGTGCCGCAATTATTTGTTTGAAGGCAAAAAACCTACTATTTTCTACGCTTTCGCCATCGGCGCAATTATGGAAGCTTTCCACCTGCTGATGTTGCTGATGACACATCTGGACGATATGACTACCGCTTTCCACGCGGTACAGATAGCGGCCTGGCCCATGATCCTTTTCAACGCGGTGGGGTTGATGCTCATCGCGGCGATGTTCTCCCTGCTGTCGTCACGCGGCATGCCGAGCCTGAAAAGGCCGGCGCCGGCGGACACGCCTATCACCAAGCGCTTCCAACTGTGGCTGCTGCTGTTTGTTTCCGCCATGCTGCTGTTCACCTTTTCCTTTACCTATATGGCGCAGACGCGCCTGACGCTGGAAAACGCACGGTCGCTGCTGATGCTGAACGCAGAGGATATCGCCAAGGAGATTGTGGAACGCGACAGCAATCTGGAGCAGGCCACCATGCTGCTCAAAAAGCAGGCCCGCGGCACCACCCGCGCCATCGCGGGCGATGTGATGGAGAGGGGGGGCGTGACGGAGGCTTCCAGCGTGGGGGTGAAAGCGTTGGCCGCGCTGTACGAGGTGCATGAGATCAATGTGGTGGACGCAAAGGGCATCATCATCGCTTCCACCAATGATGATTACAACGGCTTCGATATGGCGCAGGGGAGCCAGTCGGCAGAGTTCATGGTGCTGGTGGATCGCTACGGTGCGGAGATATTACAGGATTTCCAGCCCATCTCCTATGACAGTTCCATTTCCATCATGTATGTGGGCGTAGGCCTGCCGGGGGGCTATATTCAGGTGGGATATAACGATGACGATATCGCCAGCTTTGAAAATCTGGCGGAGATATCCTCGCTGGTGGCGGGCCGCCATATCGGTGAAAAGGGCTACGCTTTCCTGGCCGACGCGGAGGGCAACGTGGTGAGCAAGCACGCGGATTTCACAGCGGATAGCCTGGCGGCGCTGGGCATTCCGGCCTCGCAGGCGGACGGGAGTTTCTTCTTCGCCGCCATCGAGGGCGGGGAGTATTATTGCTATCTCACCACGCTGGGTAACTACCGGGCGCTGCTCACCATGGACACGGCGGAAATGTACGAAAACCGTGATATCTTCGCTTATGAAATGGCGCTGATGGAGCTCCTGGCCTTTGCGGCGGTTTTTGGCCTTATCTTCGTGCTGGTGCGGCAAATCATCGTCCGTAATCTGACCCGGGTCAACGAATCGCTGGCGCGAATCACGGGCGGCAACCTGAACGAACTGGTGAGCGTGCGCGACAGCGCGGAATTCGCTTCGCTGTCCGACGATATCAATTCCACGGTGGCGGCCTTGAAGCGTTATATCGCGGAGGCGGAAAACCGTATCGCGGCGGAACTGGAATTTGCCCGCGCCATCCAGCTCTCGGCGCTGCCCAGCGTGTTCCCGCCCTTCCCGGACCGAAAGGAATTTGAACTGTTCGCCTGTATGCATACCGCGCAGGAGGTAGGGGGCGACTTCTACGACTTTTTCCTGGTGGACGAAAACCATCTGGCGCTGGTCATGGCCGACGTCTCAGGCAAGGGCATCCCGGCGGCGCTGTTCATGATGAAGAGCAAGACCCTAATCAAGAGCCTGGCGGATTCGGGGCTGACGCCGGGCGAGATATTTATGGCCGCCAACCTGCAACTGTGCGAGGGCAACGACGCGGAAATGTTCGTCACCGCATGGCTGGGCATACTCGACATCCGCAGCGGCGTGATGACATGCGTGAACGCGGGCCATGAGTACCCCATCATCCGGCGCGCCGGCGGGGCTTACGAACTGTATAAGGATAAGCATGGCTTCGTGCTGGGCGGCATGGAAGGGATACGCTACCGCGAATATACCCTGGAACTGTTGCCGGGCGACCGCATCTTCCTCTACACCGACGGGGTCACGGAGGCCACGGACGCGCACCAGCAATTATTCGGCACCGGGCGCATGCTGGACGCGCTGAACGGGGTCAAGGACGAACCGCCGGAGGCTACCCTGGCGGCGGTCAAGGCGGCTATCGACGGCTTTGTCGCCGACGCGCCGCAGTTTGATGACATCACCATGCTGGGCCTGTGGGTGAAACCGCAGGAACGGCGGGCGGAATTGACCCTGGCGCCGGAGGAGGACGCGGCGCAGCGGGCCACCGATTTCGCGGAAGAATATTTCACCGCCCGAGGCGTGCCGTTCAAAACGGTGATGAAGCTCAACGTAGCGGTGGACGAGATCGTGTCCAATATCCTGCGCTACAGCGGCGCGAAGCAAATGACGGTGTCCTGTCTGGCCCACGACGGCCAGGCCAGCATCCGCTTCATCGACGACGGGATACCCTATAACCCGCTGGCCAAATCCGACCCCGATGTGTCGCTGACGGCGGAGGAACGGGAAATCGGCGGACTGGGCATCTTCATGGTGAAGAAATCGATGGACGGCGTGCATTACGAAAACCAAGGCGGGCTGAACATCCTGACGGTGGAAAAGTCTTTTGCGGCGGGAGATTAGGCTCGCTGTCTCAGGGCTTATGGTTGTGATACAATACTTTATATACGGGAAGGGAGCATGAAGGATGATTATCGAGAAAAACCAGCAGGGTACGACATTGAAGTTTACCTTGAGCGGACGGTTGGATACCTCCACCGCGCCGGAGTTGGAGCAGGAACTGAAGACCGCGCTGGAGGGCGTAGAAAAGCTGGCTTTTGATCTGGCGGGGCTGGATTACCTGTCCTCGGCCGGGCTGCGGGTGCTGCTGTCGGCGCAAAAAACCATGAACAAGCAAGGCAGCATGGTAGTCAGAAACGTCAACGAAACGGTGCGGGAGATATTTGAGGTCACGGGCTTTGACGATATCCTGACCATCGAATAGACTGCTGAAACGGGAATTGCCTGGCGGCGCTTGGGCCGCGACCCGCAGGCGCGGACACAGTCTGGGAATTACCTGTGCCCGCAGCATGAAGTATAGGGGGGGTATTATGAATAACAGGCCAGGGCAAGCCGTACGTTTGCTGCTGATGGGGGCGCTGCTGTGCGCGCTGCTGCTCACGGGCGGCTGCGCGGCGTCGGAGGAAGGCCGCACTGCGGATTTGGCGGACACGACCGGCGAGACGCAGGAGCTTGCCGGCTATCCCACGCTGGAAACGCTCAACGGGCAGCCGCTGGGCGTGCTGACCGGCTCCGTATTTGACCAAATAACCGCCGATAAGTTTCCTGCTTCGCAACGTTTCTACTACACTTCCGCTGCCGACCAGCTCATGGCACTGATACAGGGCAGAATCGACGGATTCCTGAGCGAAGAACCACTGGCGCAGACGATGATGCGGGAAGAACCCCGCGTCAATTACTTGCCGGAAATGATTGACCACGCCGATTACGGCTTTGCCATCTCCCCCACCGCGACCGGCACACGCTACCGGGATGAGATAAACGTGTTCCTGGCCGGGCTGGAAGCCGACGGAACGCTGGATATGATGCGGGAACTGTGGTTCAGCGAAGACGAGAGCGTCAAGCTCATGGACGACTCCGCAACGCTGACCGCGGTCAACGGCACGCTGATTTTTGCCACCACGGCGATGATGCCGCCCTTTACATATATCCGCGACGGCCAGGTGGTGGGCTATGAGGTGGCCCTGCTGACCCGTTTTTGCAAGGAAAAGGGCTACGGCCTGCGGATCAATGTGATGAATTTTGAATCCATACTGCCCGGACTGGCCTCCGGCAAGTACGATATGGCCGCCGACTGCATCACCATTACCGAGGAACGCGCGCAGAGCATTCATTTTTCCATCCCCACATATAACAGCAACGTGGTGATGATGGTCCGGGCCGAGGACGCCGGGGAACTGGCGGCCGGCGGCGGCTTCATAGAAGATTTCAAGGACAGCTTCTACAAAAATTTCGTCGAGGAAAACCGCTGGCGGCTCATCGCGAGCGGTATCGGAGTAACGCTGGTCATCTCCTTGTTCTCCGCCCTATTCGGCAGCGTGGTGGGCTTCGGGGTATGCTTCATGCGCCGTTCCCGCCGGCGGCTGCTGTCCGATACCGCCAAGGTATATATCCGCATTATGCAGGGCACGCCCATCGTCGTGCTCCTGATGCTCCTTTTCCACGTGGTGTTCAGCAAGACCGCCCTGGACGGCGTGACGATAGCCATCATCGGCTTCGGCCTCAATTATGCGGCTTACGCGGCTGAAATACTGCGCAGCGGCATCGATGCGGTGGACCGGGGACAGTTTGAAGCCGCCGCCGCCATCGGCTTCAACCCCCGCCAGACTTTTATCAAGATCGTCTTCCCCCAGGCGGCGCGGCATTTCCTGCCCGTGCTGAAAGGCGAATTCATCTCCCTGGTCAAGATGACCTCGGTGGTGGGCTATGTGGCGGTGCAGGACCTGACCAAGGCCAGCGACATCATCCGCAGCCGAACTTTCGAGGGCTTTTTCCCGCTCATCGTGACCGCGGTTATCTATTTCCTCCTGACCTGGATTTTGGCCGGTCTTATCTCGCGCCTTGAGATCAGGACCGACCCTAAACGCCGCCCGCTCAAACTACCTTACCTGGACGCTTTAATGCCGCCCTCGGGCGCGCCGGCGGAGAAAGGGGATGTAACGGCATGATCTCTATTCGTCATCTGCGCAAGGAATACAGGAACGCCATCCCGCTCAAGGACGTCAACGCGGAAATACGCGACGGCGAAGTAATCTGCGTCATCGGGCCTTCGGGCACGGGCAAGAGTACGCTGCTGCGCTGCATCAACCGGCTGGAGACCCCCACCTCCGGCGAGATATGGGTGGATGGCGTCAATGTAATGGATAAGGCTACGGACCTCTTTAAAATACGTCAGAAGATGGGCATGGTGTTCCAGTCCTTCAATTTGTTCTCCCATCTGACGGTGATCGAGAACGTGATGCTAGGGCCGGTGAACCTGCGTGGCGCGTCGCAGCAGGAGGCCTGCGAGGACGCGCTGCGCCTGCTGCGCATGGTGGGGTTGGCGGAAAAGGCGCGCAACTACCCGGACGAACTCTCCGGCGGCCAGAAGCAGCGCGTGGCTATCGCGCGCACCCTGGCCATGAAGCCCTCCATCGTCCTGTTCGACGAGCCCACCAGCGCGCTCGACCCTACCATGGTGGGCGAAGTGCTGGCAGTGATCAGGGAACTGGCCAAACAGGGCCTGACCATACTTATCGTCACCCACGAGATGAAATTTGCCCGCGATGTGGCCACCCGCATTTTCTTCATGAACGAAGGCGTAATCTATGAAGACGGCACCCCGGAGCAGATATTCGATCATCCGCAGCGCGAGCAGACGCGGGTGTTCATCAAGCGCCTCAAGACGCTGGAACTGACCATGGACAGCCCGGACTTCGACTTTATCGGGGATATGAACCGTATCGAGGAATTCGCCAAGCAGCAGTATCTGTCCGCTCGCAGCCAGAAGGACTGCCTGCTGCTGTTCGAGGAACTGGTGACGGCCAACCTGACGCGCTGGCTGGCGGGCCGGCCCGAAGCGTTCCCGCTGACGGTGGCGCTGTCGGTATCGGAACTTGACCAGGGCGCGGAAATGCGGCTGGCGTGGGGCGGCCCCGCCTATGACCCGGTAACGCAGGGCGACGCCGTCTCCGTGAGCATCGTCAACCGCCTGGCGGAACAGATCGAACACCGCTATGATAGCGGCCAAAACATCATGACCCTGCGGGTGAGACAACAGGGATAATAAATGATTCGGGGCCTGAATGCCTGCCATTCGACTGGCCTAGCCCGTGGGGATGCTTTTCCGTAGCGGCGGGGTTAGCTCACTCCCCCGCTACGGAAATGGCGTTGGCCTATGCTGCCCTCCCCTGTTTTCGCCTTTACCCCCGTTGGCCGCCCATTATCCGCTGGCGCGCCTGCCGATGGGCGGCGCGTTCCAGTTCCAAATCCTGCGGGGGCAGCTCCTCCACTCCCCGGCGCCGGAGGATACAGGCCAGCACATAGTCAGTCAATTCGACGTTTTTGGGCAGCAGCGGGCCATGCAGATAGGTGGCGATGAGGTTTTTATAGTGCAGCCCTTCCCCGCCGTCCTCACCGTTATTGCCGAAGCCGTGTACCACGCGCCCCAGATGCCGCAATGAGCTATCATTAAAATATGTCCTGCCGCCATGGTTCTCAAAGCCTATCAGCTCGGTGGTATCGCCGGTCATCTCCGTTTCCAGTATCACATTGCCGATCATGCGACCGAGGCCTGCCTGGGTATGAAAATCGAATAAGCCCAGCCCAGCCAGTTGAGTGCCGTCCGCGGTTTCATAGTATTGTCCCAATAACTGATAGCCCCCGCAAATCCACATCGACGGCAGTCCGGCTTCTATCTGCTCCCACAGATAATCCGCCTGCCGGCGCAGTTCGTTGTACAACAGCGCCTGCTCGCGGTCCGAACCCCCGCCCATAAATATGAAATCGGACTTCACCGCGTCGATGGGCTCATGCAAGCGCAAGGGGACGATATCGCAGGAATACCCGGCCCATTGCAGGCGCTTTTGCAGGCAAATAAGATTGCCGCGGTCCCCATAAAGATTCATCAATTCCGGATACAGGTGCAGCAAACGGATGGCGCTCATTGCCCTTCCCCTCCTTCCGGCAGCCGGGAAACAGTGCGTTTCCGGGCATAACGGCTGAGTATCCTGCGGCATTTAAACAAAGCGGTATAGGTAGATAATACATATACGCAGCCATCGCCGCCGCCGTGGTCAAGGGAGGCCGATATCCCCGCCTCCAACCGGTCATGCAGCTCGATGCGTTGGCGCTCAAATCCCGCATAGCACGCCCGCAGCGCGATATCGGCGCCGCGGGTACCGGCGGCGAAGAAATGCTCCACCTGGGCTTCCGGGGCGCAGAGCGT
Organism: Syntrophomonadaceae bacterium; assembly: GCA_030526885.1. GTDB lineage: Bacteria > Bacillota > Syntrophomonadia > Syntrophomonadales > Syntrophomonadaceae > JAUNBV01. The sequence continues at coordinate 5,604 of JAUNBV010000028.1, read as the reverse complement.
TTCAAAATCGGCGTCCCATACCCAGGAAACGTCGCGCCCGTCAGCGGCATTATCATTTAAGGCAAAGAACACCGCTTTGGGGCGGGGGTCATACCGCAGGCTGCCCAGGCTCTGATCCAGGCCGGTAGGGTTTTTAACTAAAATCAGGGTCACTTCGCGCCCCCCGATACTAAATTTCTCCATGCGCCCGGCGCGCGGTTTATACTCGGCGATGGCTTGGGCGGTAACGGCGGGCGCAACGCCCAGTTCGAGGCTCAATGCGGCTGCGGCCAGCATATTATAGGCATTATAAAACCCCTGATAGGTGCTGCGCAGGGCCTGTCCCTCCAGTTCAAACTCGATGCCGGTTTCCATCCTTAAATCGGTGCCCAGATAATCTATCTGCGGATTGCGGTTGCCGCAGCCGCTGCATTCATAGTTTCCCAAATGCGCGTAATGGAAGTAGCGGTAATCCAGTTCCGCGCCGCACAGCACGCAAAAACGGCCTTCCCGGCTGTCGGAGGAGGTCAGGGTATCGTAGGGGGTGGCGGCGAAGCCGTAATAGCTCTTGGCGTCACAGGCAAAACGGTAGGCCTGCAAGGGGTCGTCGCCGTTTAACAGCAGGCGCACATCGCGGTTCTGTACGCTGTCGCCAATAAGGCGCACGATGCTATCCAGTTCGCCGTAGCGGTCGAGCTGGTCGCGAAAGAAGTTGGTTATCACCATGTAATCGGGCGCAATGGCTTTCAGCAAAAGCGGCACGTTGGCCTCATCCGTTTCCAGCAAGGCGCAATCACGCCCGCACTCGCCCGTAATGCCGGCGGCGTTGATAAAAGCGGTGGTTATGCCGGTAACCATATTGGCGCCGGCGCTGTTGTGCACCAGGCTGTATCCGGCGGCGGCCAGGATGGCAGCCATCATTTTGCTGGTAGTCGTCTTGCCGTTGGTGCCGGTGACGATAATGGTATGCATTTTTATCTGCCCTGCCAGCTTGGGCAATAGCTGCGGGTCAATTTTGAGCGCGATGCGCCCCGGAAAATCACTGCCCTGATTTCCCAGCATACGGCTGATATGTATTATTGCTTTGCCGGCCATAACGGCGGCGCTCCTTCTTATATCCATGGCAGCTCCGGTCTGGGCAGGCCCTTAATGCGTTCCCGCAGTTTATCCGGCAAACGCCCGTTAGGGGGCGTGGCCTGGTTGTTCTCCACCAAGGCGCCATAAATGCTTTCCAAGCGGCGGGCGGCGCCGGCGGACGATAGCAGCTTAGCTTTGCGCAGGGCGCCCTGCCGCAAACTGCGGTACAGTTCGTCCCGGGTTAGTATCCGCACCGCGGCGGCGGCAAATTCGTTTATATCCGGCGGGCACAGCAGCCCGTCCACGCCATCTGTGACCATGTCCCTCACCCCGGTGGCGCGCACCGCCACCACCGGCAGCCCCGCCGCCATAGCCTCGATAAGCACTAAGCCCTGGGTCTCGGTCAAAGAGGAGAACACAAACAGGTCGGCGGAATGATATACATCGCACATCCGCTCATAGGGCAGCGCACCGGTGAAGATGATGTCCTTACCCGGCTCAATCCCCAGTTCCAGGGATAAGCGGCGCAGTTCCTGCTCCATCGGCCCCTGGGCGGTCAGTACCAATACGCACTTCTGCCGTTGCCGGATGAGGGCAAAGCTTTTCAGGAGAAACGGCAGATTTTTCTCTATGGTCAGGCGACCGACAAACAACAATATGCGCGCATCATCCGCTATGGCATAATTGCGCCGCAGCCAGCCGGAATCACCCTGTGACAGCTTGTCCAGCGGAATGCCGGTCGGCAGCACGGTAATGGGTTTTAATACGGCGGCATTGCGCAGAATGCTCTTTATGTCCTGGGAAGGGGTGATTATATGGTCGCACTGATTGCAGAAATAGGCGCTGTATTTTATCGCCGCATCGCGGGCTACCAGCGGCGCTTTTAACAGGTAATGCACATACTGGTCATAGCGGGTATGATAGGTGAATACGCAGGGCTTGCTATAACGTCTGGCATATTTCATGCCTTGCAGCCCCATGGTAAACGGCGAATGGACGTGGATGATATCCAGATTCAGATGGCGCACCCGCTGGCTCATGCCGGGATAAATCGGCACCGCCAGGCTGTAATCCGGATTGGAAGGCGCGGTCAGGGAAACGTAGCGAAACACATTTTTTTCTTCGTCGCTATAATGGCTGTAGGAGGGGGCAAAGACGAACACCTCATGCCCCAACCGTTCCAGCTCATCTTTAAAGGTGGTGAGCGAGGTCACTACTCCGCTGGCATAAGGCTTATAGCTCTCGGAAAAAAAGCCTATTTTCAAAGCCGATCCCCGCCTCCCGCTGCCTGGCGCTGATAACAGGCCAACTCTTAAACAATTTTAACGATAGATGCCCAGCTGATTAATAACGATCTCGGTGATGTCGGCAATAAAGTCCCCGATCAAAGGTATGTTCAGCGCCATTACCTGGCGCATTACATATATGATCACCGCCGCAATGATGGTAAAGCCGATAGCCATCCCAAAGCCGCGCGCTATGCCCATAACAAAGTTGCGCCAGTAAAAGCGCCGGGGATTATTGACCATTTCGATGTATTCCACCATACCGGCGGCATACATGTCTTTGGACATCTGCTCCAGCTTGCTTTCGATCCTGCTGAGGCTCTCCTGCTCCTGCTCATTACTCACAGCAAACACCTCTTTCTAAAGTATTGCCGTTTTTATATCATATCAACCAATATAGGCAAATAAAACAGGATTCATTTACGGCTGCGGCGGTGCGGGCAATTTGCCCACCGCTGCGGCACATCGGCCGCAAAGGCCGGGGTGCTCTCCCCCTTCGGCCTCCGGGCTCACAACCCAGCAACGTTCACACTTTTCACCGGACGCCGGTTTTGCGCTTACCCACACGCCGGGCACTTCTTCCAGGCTTACCGCATCCCCGCTGCGCTCCGCGGCGTCTATAAAAGCGACCGAGGAAACGATCAGCAGTTTTTCCGTTTGCGCCATCTCGCGCACCACGCTATATTCATCGCTGAGCGCGATGGTCAGCGCCGCTTCGATACGCTTTAAGCCCCGGCTTTCCTCCAGCGCCTTTTGCGCGACGCTCCTGACCTTCAGCAGCAATTCCATCTTTTGCTCCAGGTCATCATCTATATAGCGTTGGTCGGGTTGCGGCCATGCCATGAGCTGTATGCTCTCCGGCTGGCCGCCGCGGCGCACATATGACCATATCTCTTCACTGGTATAAGCCAAAATCGGAGTCAGCATGAGGCACACCTTGTTAATAATCTCGTAAATCACCGTTTGCGCGGCGCGCCGGGACAAAGCATCCTGCTCATCGCAGTAAAGCACATCTTTTAAGACATCAAAATAAAAGGCGCTCATATCAACGGTGCAGAAATTATGCAGCGAATGAAACACCACATGGAATTCATAATCATCATATGCTTTGGTCACGCGCCGAAGAAGTTTATTAAGGCGCAACAGGGCCCAGCGGTCAAGAACGCTCAATTCGTCAAACGCTACCGTATGCTGCTCGGGATTAAAATCATAAATATTGCCCAGCATGAAACGGCAGGTATTTCTGATTTTGCGGTAAGACTCACTGCATTGCTTTATTATATTGTCGGATACGGAGAAATCATTGCGATAATCCGCCGAGCTTACCCACAGGCGCAGGATATCGGCGCCCATTTTATCGATGATTTCCAGCGGATCCACCGCGTTGCCCTGTGATTTGGACACCTTATAGCCCTTTTCATCGACTAAAAAGCCGTGGGTGAGGCAGGTGCGGTAAGGGGCCTGTCCGCGTATAGCCACCGAAGTGGACAGCGAAGAATTGAACCATCCACGATGCTGGTCGCTGCCCTCCAGATAGAGGTCGGCCGGCCAGCACAGACCCGGATAATGCTCCAGCACCGCCATGTGTGAAGAACCGGAATCAAACCACACATCCATTATATCGGTCTCTTTACGGAAATGCGCGCCTTGGCAAGCGGGACAGGTAAAGCCTTCCGGCAGCAAATACGCCGCTTCCTCCCTGAACCAGACATCGCCGCCCTCCTGCCGGAACAGCTCCGCGATGCGCGCCACGGTGTCATCGTTGATAATGGTGGCGCCGCAATCCTCACAATAAAAGATGGGGATGGGCACGCCCCAGGTACGCTGCCGGGAAATGCACCAGTCGCCGCGGTCACGCACCATATTGTATATACGGTCCCGCCCCCAGAACGGTACCCATTGCACCTCATCAATCGCCTTTAAGGCCGCCTCCCGGAATCCGTCGATGGAAGCGAACCATTGCGGGGTAGCCCGGTAAATGACAGGGTTTTTACAGCGCCAGCAATAGGCGTACTGATGCTCGTAATCAGCCGCCTTCAGCAGCATTTCCCTCTCCTTTAGCTCCTCGATTATCAGCGGGTTGGCATCCCACACCTTCTGACCCGCAAATCTGCCGCCTTCCTCGGTAAAGGTCCCGGTATTGTCCACCGGGGAAATCACCGGTAAATCGTATTCTATCCCGGCGTAAAAGTCCTCCTCGCCATGGCCGGGAGCGGTGTGGACACACCCGGTGCCGGCTTCCAGCGTAACGTGTTCACCCAATATGAGCAGGGATTCGCGCTCCGCGATGAAGGGATGCTGGCAGATCACGCGCTCCAACTCACGCCCCTCATATTCGCGCCCGCATTCATGGCCCGTCCACCCCAATTCCGCTTCCAGCGCCGGCAACATCCCCTTGGCCACCAGGTATTTTTCTCCCCCTACCGCCACCAGTACGTATTTATATTCGGGATGCAGGGAAATGGCCACATTGGCCGGCAGCGTCCAGGGAGTGGTGGTCCAAATGATGACGAAGGCATCCTGGGGCAGGATTCCCTTGCCGTCCTTGACTGCGAATTTAACATAGATGGAAGGAGAAGTCTTGTCGTGGTACTCGATTTCAGCTTCGGCCAGTGCCGTCTCACAATCGGCGCACCAGTAAACCGGTTTTTGTCCCTTATAGATATAGCCCTTATGCGCCATGGCGCCAAAAACCTCTATTTGCACCGCTTCAAAGGCCGGATGCAGGGTAAGGTAGGGATGCTCCCAATCCCCGCGCACCCCCAGGCGCTTGAATTGTTCCCGCTGAATGTCCACGTATTTCAGGGCATAGTCCCGGCAATGGCGGCGGAATTCCAGCAAATCGGTGCGATGGCGGTCGATGCCCAATGCTTTGATCGCCTGCTGTTCGATGGGCAGCCCATGGGTGTCCCATCCCGGAACGTAAGGCGAATCAAAACCGCGCATGGATTTATATTTTATTATAATATCCTTCAAAACCTTGTTCAGGGTATGGCCCAGATGAATGTTGCCATTGGCATACGGCGGCCCGTCATGCAGGATAAATTTTTCCCGCCCCGCATTCTTATCCGCCACGCGGTGGTAAATGTCCATATCCTCCCATTGCCGCAATATCTCCGGTTCACGCTCCGGGAGATTCGCCCGCATGGGAAAATCGGTTTTCATCAGGTTCAAGCTCCAATCGTATTTGCCCTTTGCCATTTTAATCGCACCTCACTGTAAATTGGTTAATTAAAGGCCCTTCATCCCCAAGGGACGAAAG